>JAULZJ010000361.1:0-8900 GCA_032117435.1 Candidatus Nanopelagicales bacterium
TCCACGTAGTCGAGCGCCGATGACGGAGTGATGATCCCGTCGTCGATCGTGATGAAGACAACCGGATCCTTTGTGTCCACCCGGTAGGTGATCGGCAGCGCTTGAGCCTGTGCCTGGGGCGCAAGGCTCAGCGCGAGGACGGCCGCGACCGCCGCGACGAGGTACTTCATAGAGGGAGTATCGGATATCGAGAAAAGCAGTGGGGCCCGGGCATCTGCCCGAGCCCCACCAACCGTCACGCAAGTGTCAGCACTTGGGCTTCTTTGCGGAGTTGACGTTGTACTCAACCGTTACTCGACCCGCACCCAGGCCGAGGTCTGCGGTGAAAGCGGGTGAGAGCAGTCCCTGGAGGGCGCCGATCACGTTGGGATCAGACGTGAGGTGAACGAAGGCCTGGACGCGCAGCGTGGTCTTCTTGATCCACTTCTTCTTGTGCTGGCTGTCGACCTTGCACGTCGTCGTGGGCTTCGGGCTCTTCAGGTTGAGAAGCGGGGTGTTCTCTCCGAGGGCCGTGGTCGCTGTCACAGGGAATCCATCGGCTGGCACAGGGGTTGGGGTGACGATGGTCGGGTTCGACGCCTCAATGACCGTGGCGCCCTTGGTGAAGACCAAGCCTCCCGAGTGGAAGACTGCATCGTCGGTCACCTTGGTGATGGGGAAGCGGATCTGCCGCTTCTGCGGATCCCAGGTGGCCGGCGCCTTCGCAGTGATCACAATGCCCTGGGCAGCAAGACCATCGACCAGGTCCTTCTTGAACGAGATAATCGTGGCGCTGTTCTTCGTGTTGACCTTAGCCTGCGCCGGCGCGGCAGCAAGGCTGGCGCCTGCGACGAGCGCAACGCCAGCGGCGACGCTGACGAGCTTCTTAGCGAGATTCATTAACCCTCCGTGGGTCTACGTGCTTCAGACCCCCTCGGGGGCCCGCCGCCCACGGCGGGCGGCCACTTGATACTCACAGAGCGGGGGGTCCCATGCACGCTGAATGTCCAGATTTCCCAGAGTGCCCCTATAGAGGAAGGATGGTCCCGTGAGCGATTTCCTTGTCGACCTCGAGGCGATTGTCGGTCCGGAGCACGTCCTCACGGATCCCGACCTCGTGTCCCCCTACGCCACCGACTGGGGTGGACGTTGGGGGGGCCCCGCACTGGCGGTCGTGCGTCCAGGGAGCCTGGGGGAGGTTGCGGCCGTGGTCGGCGCCTGCGCGCGGGACGGCGTCCCCGTGATCCCGCAGGGAGGCAATACCGGTCTCGTCGCGGGCGGCGTGCCTGCGGCCGATCCGGGTGCTCAGGGCCCACCCGTCATCATCTCGACACGCCGTCTCACCCGGCTCGATCCGATCGACGAGGTGAGTGGCCAGGTCACGGTCGGCGCGGGCGTGACGCTCGGCGATCTCCATCGCTACGTCGCCGACCATGGCTGGGAGTACGGCGTCGATCTCGCAGCGCGTGACTCGGCGACGATCGGTGGGACCGTGGCGACCAACGCTGGAGGAATTCGCGTCGTTGCGCATGGCATGACCCGCGCCCAAGTCGTCGGCATTGAGGCGGTGCTTCCGGATGGCAGCATCGTCGAGCATCTCGCGGGCTTGCCCAAGGACAACACCGGATACGACCTTGCCAGCCTCCTCACCGGCAGCGAGGGGACTCTCGGTGTCATCACGTCGGTGCGCCTGAGACTGCATCGTCCGCATGCGCCGTCTTCCGTGGCGCTCATCGGTGTCGAGGCCTACGACGAGGCACTGGCGCTGATGCGCTCCGCTGTGCGCCCGGGGGTGACCCTGCTTGCAGCCGAGGTCACGGACCGCACCGGAGTGGAACTCGCCATGCGCATGTCCGGCCTGCCGTGGCCGCTGGAGCGAGTGCATCCGCTCACGCTGCTGCTGGAGGTCGCCGATGGCGGTGAGGGTGACGGATTCCAGGGCGACGTGCTGGAAGGTCTCGACGTCGCCGTGGGGCTCGACGCGACCGAGCGAGCACGACTGTGGACATATCGCGAGTTGCAGGGGCAGGTCTTCACGGCATACGCAGCCGAGCTCGGAGCGCCGCCTGCTCACAAACTTGATATATCCGTCCCGATGCGCGACCTCGCGCAGTGCGCCGCCGTCTTGCGCGCACGCGTGGAGGCGTACCCGGGCGTGATCGCGTTCGGTGTCTTCGGACACCTAGGTGACGGCAATATCCACGTGGAGATAGCGGGCCCTGAGACCGATGACGAGGCCGTGGACATGGTCGTCCTTGGCGCCGTGAGCGAGTTCGGCGGCAGCGTATCGGCAGAGCACGGCATCGGCCGTGCCAAATCTCACCACCTGCACCTGTCTCGGTCTCCCGCCGAGATCGCCGCGATGCAAGCGATCAAGCAGGCATGGGATCCGCGGGGGATCATGAACCCCGGAGTGCTGCTGCCGTTAGAGTCACCGCGTGACTGAGGAGATCCCCGTCGTCGGACTTCGCGAGCCATGTCCCTGCGGGTCGGGCAAAAGATATAAGGCCTGCCACGGCAAGGCGCGGAATCGGGAATCGGTCGCCCATGTCTCCCGCCCCTTCGAGGGACTGACCAGCGAATGCGACTGGGTTGCCTTCCGCGAAATCGTGCCGGCGGCCACGTCTCCACTTACCCTGCGCGATGATGCGAAGCGGCGCGTGATCCTGACGACTGTGCTGCCGCTGGCGTGGCCGGCGCTGGTGCGCGACAACGGCGACATCTATCTCGCACTCCAGGTCACGACCGGCTCCGGGGATCCCAGCCGTGACGCTGCCGATGCGCTGCTGCGAGCCCTCGAGACCGAGCCCGGCGCCCCGGTGCCACCTGTGGGCCTGCCCGGCCCGGGTCCACGGCTGCAGGAGCTCATCGCGGACGTGCCACTCGAGGTCACCATCCACGACGATTTCGACTACTGGATGGCCGATGAGACAAGTGCTGACGATCCTGGCGTCCGTGATTCACTTGATCGCGCTAACAGCAAGGTCATGCCGACCGCGCGCCTCACCTCGGTCGATGCGGCGTACTGGGTCCAGATGGGCAACAAGGTCTTCCTACGCTGGGTGATGCCGCATCAGGAGGAGAAGCTCCTCGATGCCCTCGCGCGTCTGCATGCTGCGGGCGAGAGTGGACTTGCCGGGGTGCCCTCTCGATTCGTCGGATCCTTCCGTGCCGATGGACTGCTCGCCCCGGTGTGGGAACTCACGGATGGGACGCCGCCCGCGGACGCTGAGGAGGCTGCTGCAGACTTCGGCGCGCGACTTGATGCCGCACTCGCCATCGATGTCCCGCTGACGTCAGATGAACGGCGGGCCCGAGCCGGACTGCAGAATCGTCAGATCACGCTGCGCTAGGCGTCACGCCTGTAGGAATTCGACGAAGGTCCATGCAGCGAGGCCGGCGAGGACCGCGGCAGACACGAGGCGTAGGCGCCAGAGCGGGACGCGCTTCTGGAGCCAGCCCCCCAGGATGACCGCGATCCCGGCGACGCAGATGAGCGCCAGCCAAGCGCCAAGGAAGACGGACAGCGGCTCGCCCGTGCGTGCGGCAAGGCCGGCGGTGAGGATTTGCGACAGGTCACCCCACTCTGCGGCGAAGAGCACCAGGAAGCTCGTGATGGCAATACGCAGCGTCGAAGTCGAGTCGCCCACACGCTTGTCAGCCGCCTCCTCCATCTCGAGCCTCTCCTGCTCCTCCTCCGCGAACTCAGCCGCACGGGCGCGGAGCCCGGTGACAAGCATGAAGACGGCAGCGACGCTGAAGAGCACGCAGGTGATCCCGAGAACGAGTCTTTGCGGAAGCAGGCTGAGAAGTCCGCCTGCGGCCACAGCGATCGCGCTCTGCACGGCGAAGGCCAAGGCCACCCCGACCCAGACGGCGAGGCGCCGATAGCGCGTGGAGAGCACGAGGGTTGCGATGAAGGTCTTGTCGGGGAGCTCCGCGGGGAAGATGAGCAGGAAGGCGAGGCCGACAGTCGCGAGGTCGGGGATCACTTCTCGGACTCGTCGGCGGCGAGCGTGGGGTACACGACGGGGATCTCGGGGTGGCGCACTCCTGTCCAAGGTGCACGTGGCACGTAGAAGCGCTGGGCCAGCCGGTGGGTGGCCGCCTCGTAGCCTCCGCGGAGCCGCATGAAGACATCGAACGCCTCATCGTCGGGGCGCTGTACGTCCACTCCTGCCGACCGAATGTAGGCAAGGGCCTTGTCGAATTCGTCGCGCGGCAGCGATGGATCAAGAACGGAGTACCCCAGCTGGAAGTTACCGGCGTTGGAATTGCCGATCCTGCCCCTGAGATTGTCCAGCGTGACGGCTCTGGACACCGCCGCCATTCCCGGAGACAGGCCGATCGGTGCATTCGCGTGGGCCGGGGCAGCGCGACTGTCGTGCTCGGACATCCCGAATGCACTGAGCGTCTCATCGACACGCGATCTCCACCGGCGCAATCGGACGACTGAGTCGATCCCCACCTCAGTCACGCTCACGCTGAGGATCGTCTGCGAGGCTTGAGCAATGAATTCCATAGCCCTGCGATCGGGTGGACCCGAGCGGATCGCGATCCGCATGGCCGCTGAGTCCACCATTGCGACGAGTGAGACCAGCCAGTTACGACTCGCCACCGGGGACCGGAAGCGGCTGAGCGCGGGATAGAGGGTTTGGCTCAGCCGGACCTGGGTGCACCAATCGATCCACGCGGCGTAGGCCTGTGGGAAGTCATCCTCCGCATCGAGCAGGTGCGCGCGTGCAAGTACCTCGGGACCCCAGGCAGGCGCGCCCGTAAGGCCGGTCGAGAGCAGTACCTTGGCTTCGCGCGCGAGGTACGCCTGGTAGAGCGTGGGTAGGAATCCGATGAGGAGAGCGATGACCGCGGGCCCCGTCATCGCGGCGACGAAGTCGATGGCGGTGACATCGTCCGCGGGGGTGCCGATGAGTCCGAGAGTGAGCAGGCCGGATCCCGCCTGCAGCAATGAGTTGAGAAGTGTCGCCTCCGTCACGCCGAAGATCAGCAGCGCATAGGCGATAAGGAAGAGCAGAAGCCAGACGATGAGGGCCGCAATGATCCCGACGGGACCACTCCACGCCAGGATGCGATCTCGCTGCTGGTAGGTCCGCATCAGGCGCGCTGCGCCGGTGAAGAGGCCGTCTGTCGTGCGCAGGACTATGGCGTAGACGAAGGAGATGGTCAGGCGCGGGATGACCATCGTGCGGACGATGCTCATTGCTGCGGTGAGCAGTAACAAGATGCCTGCGATGAGGGCAAGGATTCGGAGGACGGGCTCCCAAGAGCCGTAGCCAACCTCCAATGCCCAGGTCACGGCACGAGCGTAGTGCCGCGGCCTCGCGAGAGCTCCCGACTAGGCTGCACGGATGACCTGGGATGCGCAGACCGGCGTGCTCGTGGTCGGCGTGATCGCTGTCCTCGCCCTCGCTATGGCGTTGGGCCTCGCCTGGCGGACCGGTCGCATGAGGCGGCAGTACGCCGTCCTCTCCGCAGCGGATGGCCGCGCGTCCTTTGTCGAGGTCGTCTCCCGTAAGACCGAGGAAGTCGAGGCCCTACGGGATGACGTGGCCGCGCTAGTGGACGAGCTGCGCAGCACCCAGCGCGATCTGCAGCAGGCGGTGCGACATGTGGGCATCGTCCGCTACGACGCATTCGGCGATATGGGTGGCCGCATGTCCTTCAGTGCGGCCCTCATTGACGACCATGGCAACGGCTTCATTCTCAGCACTATCCATGCACGCAGTGAATCGCGCACCTACGTTAAGGAGATCAGGGGCGGGATGGCCGAGGTGCACCTGTCCCCCGAGGAGTCAGCGGCGGTCGCGGATGCGGTGGCGAGCATCCCCCGCAGCCGGATGGAATAGCGGACTACGACGGCAGCTTCACACGCCCCATGCCAGTGAAGTGCGTGTTGGTCCATGGCGTGCCCCTGACCACGCCCTTGACCACGCCAACGCCGTAGTCCGACGCATGGACGACCTTGCCATCACCGATGTAGATCGCCACGTGGCGGGCACCATTCTCGAAGTAGAACGCCAGGTCGCCAGGACGAGCATCCTTGAATGAGATCCGCTCGGTTGCCTGGTACTGCGCACGGCTGTAGTGCACGAGCTCGATTCCGACGCCGCGCCAGGCGTAGACGACTAGGCCCGAGCAATCGAAGACATTAGGTCCTTCGCCGCCCGCGCCGTATGAGTCACCGACCTGGGCAAGTGCACGACGGACGACCTGTTCGCGAATCGCGTCACCTGTCTGGATGGTGTCGCGCTCGCGTTGCGCCTTCTTCCGGTAGTCCGCCGCCGCCTGGCGGCTGGCATCCTCGTGGATACTCCCCCGGGCTCCCTCATCAGCGAACGCCGGGCTGCCGATCGAACTGGCGGCGATGGCCGAGGCGACCAGGGCGGGTGCGATGAGAGCGGTTGTCAGACGGGTGGTCCAGCGAGACGGTCGGCGCATGCGCTCCTCTTCCGTCCGCCTCCCGGGTGGGCCCCTGGCCCGGTCCCCAGTACCGCGTCCCTCGGGCCCGGGTCGATAACCCCCGGCCGAGGTGCGCCGATTCGGCGGGCCGCTCGTCGGGGGCGTTTGCCCCCTCCTGCCGAGCGACCACGTGACCATGCCATGACCGGTCGGGAGGGGGTCAAACGAGCGTCCGGATAACGGAACGGTAACGGAACGTCACATGAGAACCACACGTAACAGATCGCCCGCGGCTCCCCGGAGGCTGCCCGCATTGTCCGCTCTACGGCCCTGGCGGCCGGCAGATGTCAGGGCAGGGGGCGGCGGAAGAGGAGGATCACCCTTTCCGGTCGCATGCCGGCCCGGTCGTACAGGGCGGTCGCCCCGGTGGTGTTCTCGCTATCTACCGCGAGCGTCATGGCCCGACGATCCTCGCGGGCTCCCTGGGAGAAGGCCGACTGCAGCAGCCAGCTGGCAATCCCGCGGCCGCGAGCGTGTGGGATGACGCCCAGGACCCGGATGTGTCCGGAACCTCGCTCACTGCGCGAGTCGTCCTGAATACATAGGCCCACCGGTTCACCGTCCAGCCAGGCAAGCCACCACAGGTCCGGTCGGGCGTCGCGACGATCACGCAACCAGGGCATCCACTCGTCATACGACTTCGGCAAGAACCCAAAGTGCTCGGCGAATGCCTCCTGGTCGATCCGATGGATCAGACGCAGATCGGCGTCGGTCAGGGCGGTGGTGCGCGTGGCCCCAGGCGGGGCTGGAGGCTCAGACCGATGCTCGGACCCGAGATCGCTGCGCATATGCCAGAAGCGGCGTACCTCATGGAAGCCGGCATTGTGCAGGGCATCGATATAGATCTCATCCTGCGCGAAGGCGCCCGCCTCGATCTGCCAGCCGGGTCCGCGGCTCAGCCGCGAAGACGCATCGATCCCCATGGACACCAGTGCCGGGAGCAAGGCGCCACCATGGGCCGGTACGGCGTAGGAGTCCGAAAAAAAGGTCCTGGCGTCGTCGTCCCTCTCGATGATGAGGAGGCCGACAGGCTTACCAGAGTCATCGAGGACCAAACGGTGCTCGTCGAGCAACGTGTCGGGATTGGTGAGATCCGACCGAACGGATTCGCGCGTGGAGTCCGCGGAATCGATGACTCCGATATCGGCGGCGGCCACCACGGAATACGCCAGGTCGACGTCAGTCCCATCGAGGTACCCGTCGACTTCCGTCAGATCGAGTGATCTCGCAACATATCCGGCGGGCAGCACCCGCTGAGTGTAGGAGTGTCAGGCGGTGGGTAGAGCTGCGATTCGGCGCACGAGGTACGGCGAGAACCAGCCTGCGTACTTGGCCTGCAGGGCCGGATCGCGCCAGTCGCTGCCGGTGACCACCTCACGACAGGTGGAGGCTCCGCACAGGCAACGGAACTCGTCGTAGTCGCTGGCATCGCACATGGCGTAGTCGAAGCTGAGCTCCTCCCCCGGCGCGATATCCCGCATCGCCACGAGGATCTGGGAGCCCAGCAGGCCGCAGTTCGGCTCGCAGGAGTGATTGAGCATGTCGCCTGGCTCGGGGGTGTCGCTCGAGACGAGGTAGAGCTCCGCGTCGATCTGAATCGAGCGGTGCTGCCGATCCAGGGTCATCGTCGCGAGACGTGCCCCGTCGACCACCCATCCGCCGAACACGGCCACGGTTTCACCAGCGGCGATGGGGGCGGTGGCGTAGGACCCCCAGCCCTTCCCGCCGGCAGGGCGGGCCTCGGCCTTGGATGTGAGCCAGTTGTAGTCCACGGAGTCTCCCTGCTGATCGATTGCTGTCGCGTCATGGCGCGGACGGGAAGTGTGGCATGTCGCGGCACGCTTGTGAAATCGATGGAACTGTCTGAACGTTCAGTCGGTATCCCTAGGGATTCACTCGGGTGTTACCTCTACCCTGTCTACGTGATCGACCCACACCTGCTGCGAGAAACACCCGATGCGCTGCGCGAGTCGCAGCGCCGCCGCGGGGAGGACGTGGACCTCGTCGACCGACTCATCGAGCTCGATGTGCAGCGCCGGGCCAAGCAATCGGCGTACGACGAGCTGCGCGCCGAGCAGAAGCACTTGTCCAAGCGGATCGGCCCGCTCCAGGGCGCGGTGAAGAAGGGCGAGACCTCCGCCCAGGCCGAACTCGATGTCCTGATGGCCCAGGCTGGCACCCTCGCGGACACCGTGAAGGCGGCGGACGCGGCCGCGGGCGAGGCGGCAACTGACCTCGACGCCGCCTGGCTCGAACTCTCCAACGTCGTCGACATGCGTGCGCCCGTGGGCGGCGAAGCGGACTTCGTCGTCCTGGCGGAAGTGGGCACTCCGCGTGACTTCCAAGCCGAGGGATTCGCCCCGCGCGATCACCTCGAACTGGGTGAGCTGCTGGGTGCGATCGACACCGAGCGGGCCGCCAAGGTCTCCGGCTCGCGCTTCTAC
>JAULZJ010000362.1:0-5222 GCA_032117435.1 Candidatus Nanopelagicales bacterium
GTACGTCGCGGGGAAGATCGGGCCGCCGCGCCATCCGCCGCCGAGCGAGACTCCGTAGGCCAGCGCCTTGGCGACCACGATCGCCAGCACGGCCAGCGCGGACGTCTCCGTGAGGAGCGACTCCATCGCCGTCTCGCCCGAGAACGGCACCACGTCGTAGGACTGGCCGAACGCGAGCATGACGAAGGCCGCGAGACCGCCGATGACGAGGGCCGAGACGATAATGGCGACCGGGGGCCGCACCTTCTCGACGCGCTGCAGGGCGTAGCCGATCTGACGTGACAGGAGTACGGCGACTCCCGCGAGTAGTGCAACTACGAGGCCGATGAGCAGGTCGACGAAGGTGAGCTGGTCGACCTCGGTGAGGCCGGGCACGGCAAGACCTACCTCGCCAAGACCGGTGAAGGGGCCGATGCCGGTGAGCACGAGATATCCCGAGCCCAGGGCCACGAACATGGGGATGAGTGCCTGCCGCGGCATCGCACCGAGTGCCGCGAACTCCAGCACCATGAACGCCGCGATGAAGGGGTTGCCGAGGATGGTGCCGATCGCAGCGATCCCGCCCAATGCCATGGCGAGTTGCTGCACCTGGGGCGACTTGCCACGAGTGACGAGCCCGCCGATGACCGTGCCCACGACGATGAGCGGTGCCTCAGGGCCGAGAACGCCGCCGAAGACGAGCGTGGCGAGTGCGACCGAAAGCGCCGCGACCGCGCGCGAGGGTCCGATGTCGAAGTGGAAGCCGTCGAGGGGGCTGCCCATGCCTGGACCCAGCCGCTGCGCGGCGATGATCAGGACCGCGCCGACGAGCAGGCCCAGGACGACCCACCACCACGGCACGGCGTCGAGGCCGACCTGCTCGGGCAGCCACTCCCACACGACGTCCGTCGCCCACGACATGACCATGAGGAAGATGGCCGCCCCGAGGGCTCCCAGGACGCCCAACAGCACCGCCAGGCCTAGAGCGCCAAGGAGCGCACGACCGTTGAGTTCGGGCGCTCCTTGGCTCGTGGTCTCGCTCAGCTCAGGGCCTTCGCCTTGAGCTTGTCGAACTCAGCCTGCGAGATGGCACCGGAGTTGAGCAGCTGCTGCGCCTGTGCGATCTGCTCAGCGGGGCTCGTGCCCGCTACCTGCTTGATGTAGGCGTCCTGCTCCTGCTGTGCCTCGACGACGGCTGTCTGCTGGCGCTGCGCCATCGACTTGCCGTAGACGATCACGTAGACGAGCAGGGAGATGAGTGGGACGAAGATCAGGAAGATGATCCAGAGGGCCTTCGCGAAGCCGCCCATCTGGTGATTCCGGAACAGGTCGATGACGACGCTGAACAGGATCATGAAGTACATGATCATGAAGAAGATGACGAGCAGGCTCCACAGGAACTGGCCGAACTCCACGGTTGACTCCGATTCTCAGGTATTCAGGACGGCCATACTCTAGGCCCCCATTCCTGTGACGTAACCGCACTGGCACGGTGTTCTGGACAAGGATTGGTCATCCGTAGGCTGCGGACGTGCCATCCGGAAGTCCAGTGCAATCTGGGAGCCCCGTGCCATCGGGTAGTCCTGCGAGACGTCTCACGGCCTATGCCGCAGTCGGCTCCATGGCACGGGCGGCCAATGCGGGCCTGCCGACGGCGATCATCCTTGGCGTCCTGGCGGCAGGAGGCTCCGCCTCCGAGGGCTCCCTCATCGTCGCGGCGGTCACGGCGGTCGCCGGCATCGTGGGCCCGCTCGTAGGGGCTCTCATGGACCGGGCGGTGCATCCGCGTCGCGGCTACGCTCTCGCGATCATCGCCCTCGCAGCGTGCTCAGCAGCGCTCGCCGTCGGCGTGGGATCATGGCCACTCGGCGTGCTCATGCTCATCGCGGGCGTCGCCGGCCTCTTCCATCCGATGCTCACCGGTGCGTGGAGTGCGCAGTTGCGGCGCGTCGTACCCGACGTCGCTCCCGCCCGCGCCTACGCGGTGGATGTAGGCACCTACAACGTCGGCGACATCGTCGGACCCGCCATCGTCGGCATTGCCTATGTCTATGACGCGAACACTCCGGGCGCCGCATCGCTCGAGGTGGTCGTCCTTCTGTACATCATCGCGGCGCTCATCCTCCCGCTCGTGCCAATTCCCGTGAGGACCGCTGCGGAGGTCCCGGATGAGCCGCAGTCCCTCCGCCACGCGGTGCGGTCCCTCACTGTCTTCTGGCACTCGGTGTCGCTACGCCGGTCCACGATCATCAGCAGCATCGCCTTCATCGGCATCGCCGGACTGGTCATCGGCGCGCCGCTCATGGGCGAGGATCTCGTGGGCGATGCGGGCATCGGAGCCCTGCTCCTCGCGGTGGTGGCGGCCGGTGCGCTGCTCGGATCAGTTGTCTTCGCGAGGCGCCCGGTGCGTGGCCGGGGGCCCGGCGCGATCGTGGTCATCACGACGCTCGGCCTCGGAGTGGCATTCGCTGCGCTCGCATTCGTGCCCACGATGCCCCTCGCCTTCACGGTGGGGGCATTCCTCGGCTTCCTCGAGGCGCCTCAACTCACCGCCGTGCTGCAGGTGCGCGACCGCGAGTCCCCGACCCACATTCGGTCGCTGGTATTCGTCGCTGCGACATCGCTCAAGACTGGAGCCTTCGCGCTCGGAGCGGTCATCGCGGCCGCGCTTGTGGAGCTGGGCTGGCGACCCCTCCTGCTCGGTAGTGCCGTGATCGAGATCCTCGCTGTCGCGCTCGGACTTCTCATCGCGGGCCATCGCCGCCCGCCCTATCGTGGAGCCATACCGACCACCACCGCCGAGGGATGACATGACCGAGATCGACCGCGTACGGCTCCAGTCCACGCTTGAGGAGGAGCGCGCGACCTACGCCGCCCGCTCACCACGCTCACGCGAGCTCTACGACCAGGCCGACCACCTCTTCGGCCGAGTGCCTATGACGTGGATGAACAAGTGGTCCGGGGGCTATCCGCTCTATCTCGCGACCGCGCACGGCAATCGCATCACCGATGTCGATGGCAACGAGTACGTCGACTTCGCGCTCGGTGACACCGGTGCCATGGCCGGTCACTCACCGGAGGCGACCGTGAAGGCCGTGCACCAGCGCATCGGCGTCGAGGGCGGCATCACGACGATGATGCCCAGCGCTGACGCCGAGTGGGTCGCGGCCGATCTCACCCGCCGCTTCGGACTGCCACTTTGGTCCTTCGCCCTCACCGCCACCGACGCCAACCGCTGGGCGCTGCGCCTCGCGCGCATGGTGACCGGCCGACCCAAGGTCGCGGCATTCTCCTTCTGCTACCACGGTGCCGTCGACGAGACCTTCGTGCAGATGGGCCCCGGGGGCGAGACGCTCATCCGCCGCGGCAATGTCGGTCCGGCCACGCCCATCGCCGAGACCACGCGTGCGATGGAGTTCAACGACCTTGACTCTGTCGAGCGCGCCCTCGCGCACGGTGATGTCGCCGTACTCATCACCGAGCCGGCACTCACCAACATCGGCATCGTCCTGCCCGAGCCCGGCTTCCTCGAGGGCGTCGCCGCACTGTGCAAGAAATACGGGACCCTGCTCCTCATCGACGAGACGCACACGATCTCGGCCGGTCCCGGCGGCTGCACGCAGGCATGGGGCCTGGAGCCCGACATCCTCGTCATCGGCAAGAGCATCGGCGGTGGCATCCCCACCGGCACATACGGCATCACCCAGCGGATAGCCGACATGGTCGCGGATCATCCCGACGCCGACCTCATCGATGTCGGCGGGGTCGGTGGCACGCTGGCAGGCAACGTGCTCTCTACGGCTGCGATGCGCGCGACCCTCGGTGAGGTGCTCACCGATGCGGCGTTCGACCACATGATCACGCTGGCCACTCGCTTCACCGAGGGAGTGGTGGCCACTCTCGAGCAGTACGACGTCCCGTGGTCGATCTCCCAGCTTGGTGCGCGAGCCGAGTATCGCTTCGCGCGCCCGGCGCCGCGCACCGGCACCGCGTCCGCGCATGCCGAGGACGACCACCTCGATGAGTATCTGCATCTCTTCATGGCCAATCGCGGTGTGCTGATGACGCCCTTCCACAACATGGCCCTGATGTGCCCGATGACCACCGCAACCGACGTCGACCTGCACACCAAGCTCTTCGCTGAAGCCGTGCGTCGGCTGGTCGCGTAGTGCTCCCGGCCTCCCTCGATCTGACCGGGCGTGCTGCCCTCGTCACGGGCGCAGGCAGTGACTCCGGCATCGGCTTCGCCGCGGCGCGCGCGCTCGCCGAACTCGGCGCATCCGTCACCGTGGCGGCGACCACCGACCGTGTCCATGAGCGGGCGAGTGAGCTCACCGCACAGGGTCATGCGGCTCAGGGAGCGATCGCCGACCTCACCGATGCCGACGCTGCTGCCGCCCTGGTGGAGGAGGCACGCTGTCACTGGGGTCGGCTCGACATCGTCATCAACAACGCGGGCATGACGAGTGTTGCCATCCCAGGTGGAGCAGAGGGCGGTGATGCGCTCTCGCTGGAGCCAGCCCAGTGGCGTGCCTCGATGGCACGCAACCTCGACTCGGCGTACTACGTGAGTCGAGCGGCCATCCCTGCGATGCGACAGGCCGGGTGGGGACGCATCGTGATGGTCGCCAGCGTCACCGGGCCGGTGATGGCCATGCGCGGGGAGTCGGGCTACGCCGCTGCGAAGGCCGGCATGGTCGGACTAGCCCGCTCGCTCGCGCTGGACTTCGCATCGGACGGCATCACGGTCAATGCTGTTGCACCCGGTTGGATCGAGACCGGATCGCAGACGGAGCACGAGCACTCCCAGGGACTGCGCACTCCGATGAGGCGCAGTGCCAGTCCCGATGAGGTGGCCTCGGCGATCGCCTGGCTGTGCACTCCGGGTGCGGCGTACACGACCGGGCACTGCCTCGTGGTGGACGGCGGCAATTCGATCGCCGAGGAGCGAGCGTGAGCGTCGTCCTCGTTACCGGTGCGGCCGGTGGCCTGGGTGCGGTCATCTGCGAGCGGTTCGAGGCAGGTGGCTGGGACGTGATCGCGACCGATCGCCCCGACGCGCGAGCCCCTCTCGGCGCCTGGGTTCCCGCTGACCTGCTGGACGTCGAGCAGATCCGCGAGATGGTGGCTCAGGCTGCTGCTATCCACGGTCGCCTCGATTGCGTGATCAATGCTGCGGGCCTGTGGACCGAAGGGCGGAGCCAGGAGACGACCGAGGACGAGTGGGATCGCGTCGTGGGCGT
>JAULZJ010000363.1:0-1816 GCA_032117435.1 Candidatus Nanopelagicales bacterium
GGCTTCGCGCCTATCGGTCTCGTCGAGGTCGCGGCCGACGAGGGTCGCCTCGAGGAGTACCGCCGCGTGGCGGCATTCAATCGCCTGTGCGGCACGGAGGTGCACGAGATCTCGCCGCGCGAGATCGCCGACCTCTTCCCGCCTGCGCGCACCGATGACCTGCTCGCGGGCTTCTACATGCCCCAGGACGGTCGGGTGAATCCCGTCGACGCGACCATGGCGCTCGCCAAGGGTGCGCGCATGCAGGGCGTGACGATTCTCGAGAGCACTCCCGTGCTCGACGTACTCGTCAAGGACGGCCGCGTGGTTGGCGTGCGCACGGAGCACGGCGATATCGAGTGCGAGTACGTCGTCAACTGCGCCGGCATGTGGGCGCGCCAACTGGCGGAGCGCTCCGGTGTCACGGTGCCCAATCAGGCCGCAGAGCACTACTACCTGCTCACCGACCCGATTCCCGGCCTCGATCCCGACCTGCCGGTGCTCGAGGATCCGGGCTCCTACGGCTACTACAGGCCCGAGGGCGACGGCATGATGATCGGCCTCTTCGAGCCGGTCTGCGCGCCGTGGCATGTCGATGCCATCCCCGAGGATGCGTCGTTCCTCACGCTGCCGCCCGACTGGGAGCGGATGGGCCCCTACCTGGAGAAGGCCATGGCGCGCGTGCCGGCGTCGATGGAGGTCGGCATCCGGACGTTCTTCTGCGGTCCGGAGTCCTTCACGCCCGATCTCTCCCCCGTCGTCGGCGAGGCACCCGAGGTCAAGGGCTATTTCGTCGCCGCGGGCCTGAACTCCATCGGCATCCTCACCGGCGGTGGCATCGGGCGGGCTATCGCCACATGGATCGTCGACGGGCTCCCTGATATCGACGTCACCGGCATGCACATCGATCGCCTGCATCCCTATCAAATGGCGCCGGAATACAGGGCTACGCGCACCGTCGAATCGCTCGGCATGGTCTACCAGACGCATTTCCCGGGCAAGTCGATGCAGACCGCGCGCGGCATCAAGCGATCGCCCATCCACGATCGGCTTGCCGCCGCGGGGGCGTACTTCCGCGATGTCTCCGGCTGGGAGGGCGCCGACTGGTACGCGCCGAGCGGAGTCGAGCCGACCATCGATGAGCTGAGCTGGGGTCGGCAGAACTGGTTCGACTACTGGGCGGCCGAGCACCGGGCAGTCCGCGAGGGCGTGGGCCTCATGGACATGTCCTTCATGGCGAAGTTCCTCGTGCAGGGACCGGATGCCGGGAAGGCCCTGGAGCGCATCTCCGCCAATCGCGTCGATGGCGATCCCGGGATCATCACCTACACGCAGTGGCTCAATGAAGGCGGCCGCCTCGAGGCCGACCTCACGGTGACGAAACTCGACGACGATCGCTTCTGGGTGGTCGCCTCCGACACGGCTCACCGCCACGTCGAGACCTGGATGCGTCGCCACATGGAAGGCGACCGCGCCTACATCACCGACATGACATCGGCGTACGCGCAGATCAACATCCAAGGACCGAGGTCACGCGAGCTGCTGCAGTCGATCACGTCAGCGGACTTGTCCAATGCGGCCTTTCCCTTCCGCGCTGCGCGCGAGATCGATCTCGGCTTCGCGCGGGCCCTGTGCGTGCGGATCACCTACCTCGGCGAGCTGGGCTACGAGCTGTACGTGCCCGCCGAGCAGGCCGTCTATGTCTACGAGCGCCTCACCGAGGCGGGTCGCTCGGTTGACCTCGCACACACGGGCCTCAAGGCGCTGTCGAGCCTGCGCATGGAGAAGGCCTACCGAGACTACGGACATGACATCGACAACACCGATTCGGTGCTCG
>JAULZJ010000364.1:0-2696 GCA_032117435.1 Candidatus Nanopelagicales bacterium
ACTCGTGTCGATGGACTTGATGCGGGCGTGCGCGACGGGGCTGCGCAGGATCTCCATGTGGAGCATCCCCGGCAGGACGATGTCGTCGACGTACTTGCCCTTGCCACGGATGAAGCGGTTGTCCTCGACGCGGCGGCGGCTCGCGCCCATCCCGCCGATCTTCAGCTCATCGAGTGCCATTACGACTCCTCACGCATCTTCTCGGCGGCCCAGAGAACGGCCTTCACGATGTTCTGGTAGCCGGTGCAGCGGCAGATGTTGCCCGACAGCGCCCAGCGGACATCGTCCTCGGTAGGATCGGGGTTGCGCTCGATCAGCGCCTTGGCGGCGAGCATCATGCCCGGGGTGCAGAAGCCGCACTGCAGCCCATGCTCCTCCTTGAAGCCCTCCTGGATGGGGTCGAGTTGTTGTGCCGATGCGAGGCCCTCGACCGTGGTGACCTCGCGGCCATCGGCCTGGACGGCAAGCACCGTGCAGCTCTTGGCCGGACGGCCATTGAGGAGCACCGTGCAGGCCCCGCATCCCGTGGTGTCGCAGCCCACGTGCGTGCCCGTGAGTTGGAGGCCCTGGCGGATGAGGTGAGCGAGCAGTAGTCGCGGCTCGATGTCGAGCGTGCGCTTCTCGCCGTTGACCGTGATCGTCACCCGGCGCGTGGCGACCCCCTCCGCAGGTGCGTCGGGGACTACCTCGTAGAGACTCGTCATGTCAAGCCGCCTTCTGCTCGGTCTGAGCGATATTGCTGAGGATTCGGGTGACGAAGGTCTTGACGACCTGCCGCTTGTAGGCCGCCGAGCCGCGATGATCGGTGCGCGGGTCGGCAGCTCCTGCGACCGCCTCCGCCGCAGCTTCGATCGTCTCGGCATTCAATGCCTTGCCGACGAGAGCGCCGGAGATGTCGGCGTTGGCATCGATGGTCTTGCCACCGACGCCGGCGAGAGCACAGCCTGCGCGCGTGACGGTCGCGCCATCCATGTCAAGGGCGATCGCAACCGAGGCAGTGGCGAAGTCGCCGACGCGACGTTCGAGTTTGAGGTAGCTGCCGACGCGGGTGCCCTTGGCAGGCGGGATAACCGCCTCGACGGCGACCTCGTTGTAGGCGAGGGCATTGGTGAACGGGCCGAGCACGAAGTCCTTCATCGCGATCTCTCGGCGGCCATTCGGGCCCTGCGCGACGATACGCCCGTCCAGGGCGATCATCGTGGCCGCCCAGTCGCCCTGGGGATCGGCGTGGCACACCGAGCCGACGAAGGTGCCGCGCGTGCGCACCAGCGGATCGGCGACCAGCGATGCCGCCGCCGCGAGGGTCGGCTGGGTCTCGGCGATGAGATCGGAGAACTCGACGTCCTCGTGCCGCACCAGCGCGCCGATGTGCAGGCTGCCGTCAGGATCCTGGCGGAGGTAGTCGAGGCCCTCGATGTTGTTGATATCGACGATGCGCTCAGGAGAGGCGAAGCGCAGCTTCAGCATGGGGATGAGACTCTGGCCGCCAGCGAGCACCTTGGCCTCGCCATTGCTGCGATCGAGGATCGCTACGGCCTCCGCGACCGAGGCGGGCGCGTCGTACGAGAATCGTGATGGATACATGGAGTCTTCTCACTCGCTCTCAGGCATTGCCCTGCGTGTCGCGCACGGCAACAGGCAGGGAGTCTGCATCGGGGTCGGGGCGGGGCTCCTGGTTCGGCGGCCAGGGGCCCTGGACCGGCTGGCCTGCCACCTTGAGGAACTCCGTGAACTGAGGCCATGCCCACACCGTGGGAGTGGGGCCCTCCTTGGGCGAGTTCTCGATCAATGCGTAGAGGCGGGGACTGCCGCTCTCGTGCCCACTCGATTCCACTGCCATGCCGCATCCCTCCCGAGAAAACGCCTTTTCGGGCAAAGTACACCCACATGACCGGGCTGCAACCTGGGAATGGGCAGACCCGTCAAAGTTTCGTCAGAGCAGCCGAGCTAATCGGCGCGCTCATCGAGGATCTCGGCCACGATCGCCACCGCGACCTCCGCAGGCGATCGGCCACCCAGGGGCAGCCCGGCGGGCCCGTGGACGCGGGACAGATCAATGACATCGCGATAGGCGAGCCAGTCCGCTCGTGCCTGCTGCATCGCCGCCGACCCCAGGGCCCCCACATACCCCGCCTGTCCCTCCAGTGCTGACATCAGGCAACGGCTCGACGACTCGACGTCATGCCCCATGACCACGATGGCGTCCGTGTCCGACAGCGTCGCCGCAAGGCCGGCCACCATCTCCGGGCGTGTCTCGACGGCCACCCTCCAGCCCAGCAGGCGCGCCTGGTCGGCAAGGGCCTCGGCGAAGGGCCCACCACCGGCGATGACGAGGCGCGCGATCGGAGCGAAGACCGTATGGACCAGCTCCCCCTCGTCAGCGACACCGGGACTCCCGCCCCGCAGGAGCTCCGCGACGCGGCCCTCGGCAGTGTCGGGCGTGCTCAGGCGCACGGCGATGATCTCGTCCCCCTCCAGGGTGGCGCTGACGCCCACTGGGCGATTGGCGAGGAGCTCCGGCCAGATATCGGATGGCAGTTGATCCGCCGGGACGATGAAGAAATCGAGCTGCGTCCCCTCGTCCAGCCCGCAGAGCGGGGCTTCGATGGCGGTAACCACGTGCTGGATGCGGCGCCCGCGGGTGAGCTGGCGTGCCGCGTGGTCGGCCAGCAGCCCGTCGAAGGCCCCGCCGGCGA
>JAULZJ010000365.1:0-5660 GCA_032117435.1 Candidatus Nanopelagicales bacterium
CGTCCCCGGCCACGATCGAGTCGCCAGGACGCAAGGTGCCTCGCTGCACGAGCACGGTCGCCACGGGTCCGCGACCACGATCGAGGTGAGCCTCGATGGCGACACCCTGGGCATCCTGGTGGGGATTGGCGCGCAGGTCGAGAGCTGCATCCGCGGTCAGCAGGATGGCTTCGAGGAGTTCGTCGAGTCCCGAGCCCTTGACCGCGGAGACGTCCACGAACATCGTCTCGCCGCCGTACTCCTCGGCGACTAGGCCGAACTCCGTGAGCTGCCCGCGCACCTTGGACGGATCGGCGCCCTCCTTGTCGATCTTGTTGACCGCGACGACGATCGGCACCTCGGCCGCCTGCGCGTGGTTGAGAGCCTCGATGGTCTGCGGCTTCACGCCGTCATCCGCAGCGACGACGAGCACCGCGATGTCGGTGACCTGAGCGCCACGGGCTCGCATGGCGGTGAACGCCTCGTGACCCGGCGTATCGATGAAGGTGATCGGACGCTCTGCGTCGCCGGGGTGGGCGATGATCTGGTACGCACCGATGTGCTGAGTGATACCGCCTGCCTCGCCGGCCACGACGTTGGTCTTGCGGATGGCGTCGAGGAGCTTCGTCTTGCCGTGATCGACGTGACCCATGACCGTGACGACAGGCGCGCGCGGCAGGAGATCGCTCTCATTGCCCTCGTCCTCGCCGAAGTCCAGGGAGAAGGATTCGAGCAGCTCGCGATCCTCGTCCTCCGGCGAGACGACCTGGACGTCGAAGTCGAGCTCGCTGCCGAGGAGCTTCAGCGTGTCGTCGTCGACCGACTGCGTCGCCGTGACCATCTCGCCGAGCTTAAAGAGCACCGTCACCAGATCGGCAGGACTCGCATCGATCTTGTCGGCGAAGTCCGTGAGGCTCGCGCCACGCGACAATCGGACCACCTGGCCGTTGCCGCGCGGCAGGCGCACGCCACCGATCGTCGGTGCCTGCATGTTGTCGAATTCCTGGCGCTTCGCGCGCTTGGACTTGCGCCCACGCGAGGGGCGTCCACCGGGCTTGCCGAATGCGCCCGCGGTGCCGCCGCGACCACCGGGGCCACCACGTCCACCGGGCCTGCCGGCGAATCCTCCGCCACCGGGAGCACCACCGGGACCCCCGCCCGGGCCACCGCCGAATCCGCCACCACCGGGAGCTCCGCCGGGACGACCGGGGCCGCGACCACCCGGAGCACCTGCGGGCCGGCCCGGTCCGCCGGGACGTGCGGGTGCCCCGGGGCGACCGGGAGCTGCCCCGGGACGTGCGGCAGGCCGGGGTACGCCGGGGACGCGAGGCATCATGCCCGGCGTCGGGCCCGGGATGCCAGGCACGGCGGGCGCGGGGCGCCCCATGCCGGTGTTGCCGGTGAAGGGGTTGTTGCCCGGGCGCGGCGCGGTGGGGCGCGGTGCCTCGCGTGCGGCGACATTGCCCGTGAAGGGGTTGTTGCCCGGCCGGGGACCGCCGGGCTTTGGTGCTGGTGTCGGCGTATCCACGGCGGCAGCGGGCGCGGGTGCCTCTGCGGGGGCTGCGGCAGGGACCGGTGCCTCGGCCACAGCGGCCGCGGGGACTTCCGCCGGCGCTGGGGGCGCTGGCTCCTGCGCGGGGGGAGCCTTGGGTGCGGCGGCCTTCTTCGTCGCCCGCTTGGGCTTGGCCTCTGCCGCAGGTGCCGCCGGCATGGCGTCCTTCAGTTTGCGCACCACCGGCGCTTCGACGGTGGAGGATGCCGAGCGCACGAATTCGCCGAGCTCTGCCAACTTGGCAAGCACGACCTTGCTCTCGACCCCGAGCTCCTTAGCGAGCTCATAGACCCGGACCTTTGACACGACTCTCCTGTCTTCGGTCCGGGTGGCGTGCTTACGGGCACGCGTCCGGACCGTCAGTGCTGGTGGACCCTGCTCATGGCTGGGTGCTCATCGGTGGCTCATCCTCGGATGCCCCATCTCTGCGGCGACTGCGGTCGGTGGACAACTGCGGTTCTCTGGACAACTGCTCTACTGCGGCGTGCGCTCCGTGAACTCGCGCAGCATCCGGAGATCCGGTGCCGCGCTCGAACGCAGTGCGCGGGTGAACGCCCTTCGGCGTTCGGCGGCCCCCAGGCAACCGGGATGCAGCCACGCTCCCCGGCCAGGACGGGTGGCCGCGGGATCCGGGATCACGATCCCGGCCTCGAGGACCACCCGCAGGAGGCCATCCGGCGAGCTCCGCTCACGGCAACCGATGCACGTACGCACGCTCGTGGGTCGGGCAGCGCTCACATCGATCCCGGGTCGGATCCAGACGGACGCCAGCGAGTGTAGCCCGCGGGGGACCGTCCGTTGGCCTCCCCCCACCGGTGAGCGGCCGCTATCGGGGGTTTTCGTCGGTCTCCGATGCGCTGGGAGGCGCCCCGGATAGGCCGGATTCCTCGGGCGCCTCGGGCTCCCCGGGTGCCGTGTCCGGCCGGATGTCGATCCGCCAGCCGGTGAGCCGGGCTGCCAGGCGGGCGTTCTGCCCCTCGCGCCCGATGGCCAGGGAGAGCTGGTAGTCCGGCACCGTCACGCGCGCGGCTCGAGCCACCGGATCGACGATCGCCACGTGGCTCACGCGCGCCGGGGAGAGCGCATGGGCGATGAGCTCGGCGGGGTCCTCGCTGAAGTCGACGATGTCGATCTTCTCGCCACCGAGTTCGCTCATGACCTGGCGGACACGCTGGCCCATGGGCCCGATGCACGCTCCCTTAGCATTGAGTCCCGGCACGGTGGAGCGTACGGCGATCTTGGTGCGGTGACCCGCCTCGCGCGCCAGGCCCGCGATCTCGACACTGCCATCGGCGATCTCGGGCACCTCGAGCGCGAAGAGCCCGCGCACCAACGCCGGATGCGAACGCGACACGGTCACCTGCGGCCCGCGCGGGCCCTTGCGAACCCCCGTGACGACGCACTTGATGCGCGTGCCATGCGGATAGGACTCGCCGGGGACCTGCTCGGAGGGAGGCAGCACCGCCTCGACCTTGCCCAGATCGACACGTACAACGCGAGGGTCGCTGCCCTGCTGGATGACGCCGGAGACGAGATCGCCCTCGGTGCCCGAGAATTCCCCGAAGGTGCGATCGCTCTCGGCATCGCGCAGGCGCTGGAGCAGGACCTGGCGGGCAGTCGCTGCCGCCACGCGACCGAAGTCGGTCGGGGTGTCGTCGTACTCACGTCGCTGCGGGGCGATCTCACCAGCGACCTGCTCGCCGACAGGGGCCGCCTCCCGCGCCCACACGGTCACGTGCCCGGTCTTGCGATCGAGTTCGACGCGGGCGTCCTCGGATGCACCCTCGGTGCGCTGATAGGCCATGAGCAGCGCCTGCTCGATCGAGTCGACGACAAGGTCCCATGAGAGTTCCCTGTCACGCACGAGCGCCTTCAGTGCATTGACATCGATGTCCATCAGGGTTCCTCCCCCGCTGTCACGGGCCGGCGGAACTCCACCTGCACCTCGCCACGCACCAGATCGCCCCAGGGCAGACGGCGCTCCTGAGACTCCGCCGCGGAGCCCGCATCGGCGTCCAGGACCACGCCCTCGTCATCGACGGAGCGGATGCGACCCTCCACCATCGCCCCCTGGGCGAGATGCACCCGGGCCCGGCGTCCGGCATTCCGGCGCCAGTGGCGCGGCAGAGTCAGTGGTCGATCCACACCCGGCGACGTGACCTCGAGGGTGTAGGCATCGTTGCCCATGGCGCCCGCATCATCCAGTGCTTCGGAGACGGCGCGACTCGTCTCGGCGATGCCATCGAGGTCGATGCCTCCGTCGCGATCGACGACGATGCTCACGCGTCGACGCTTGCCGGACGCCTGGACTTCCAGGTCTTCGAGATCAAGTCCGAGCGAGGCGACCACGGGCTCGATTGCCGCACGCACTGCCGTGTCCTGGGACGCGCGCGAGGGACTGCTCATGGCACCTCCTCGTCACGTCACTTCACGTGTGCGGTATTCACGTGTACGGCCCTGCAGCACTCGCCGGTCCGCGCTCAGCAAGCCGTGTCCGACTCCTGAGGGTACCTCCTCGCGTGGCATGCTGACGGGCGTGCACTGGCCCTCGACGTCACCGAACGGACCAGGCGGAGACCTGACGAGGAGGACGGTCCTCGGTGGGTCGGCCGTCCTGGGATTGGCGCTGCTCGCCGGGTGCACCTCGGACCCCGATCCGGCGCCCTCGAATACCGCGGCTCCGGCCCCTGATGCCGATGCGCAGGTCCGCGACACGGTCGCGGCCGAGGAGGCCGCGCTCATCGCGCTCTACGACGCCGCCATCGCCGCGCATCCTGCCCTCGCCGGTGAGCTCGCCCCATTGCGCGACCAGCATGCGGCACACGCGCAGGCGATGGGCTCGGCCCCGCTGTCCGCACCTGCCGTGGGCGGTGTGGGGTCGCGCCCGCAGGCCCTGGCGGCACTCAGGGATGCGGAGCAACGCGCCATCGCCCAGCGCACCACTGCCTGCGAGATCGCCACGGGCATCGACACCGCGCGCACGATCGCCCTCATCGCGGCGTCCGAGGCAGGTCATGCCGAGTACCTCAGGGGCCTCACCTGATTCCCGCGTCCTCGGCCGAGCTCCTCGCCGCCATCGAGGGCGAGGAGGCTGCGCTCTACGCCTACGGCGTCGCCGGACCCTGGCTGGACCCACCCGATCGCGACCTCGCACTCGGCGGCCTCGCCGCCCATCGTGCGCGTGTCCTGGCCCTGCGCACGGCGGCACCCGATGGCGATGAGCGCGGAGCGCCCGGAGGCTTCGTCACCGGTCCCGTGGACTCACCCGATGCGGCCCGGGCCCTGCTCGCCGGCGTCGAGGCCCGTCTCGCCGCCACCTACGCCGACCTGGCCGCTGCGGTGACGGGGGGCGACCGACGCAATGCGGTCCTCTCGGCGTGCGAGTGCTCCGCGCGCTCGATCGCGTGGGGTGGATCCACGTCTGCCTTCCCAGGGCGCTAGCAGTCAGCGGAAGGTCTGCCACCCAAGCACCGCGATGAGTACGCCTGTCACGATGAGCAGGACGACGCGGACGAAGCCACTCCCTCGTGCGATCGCGGTGCGGGCACCGATGATCGCCCCCGCCACATTGCAGGCGGCCATGAGCAGGCCGACAGCCCAGAGCACCGAGCCGCTGATCCCGAAGACGATGAGCGACGCGGCGTTGGTGCCGACGTTGACGATCTTGGCCGTGGCGGAAGCCTGCAGGAAGGTATATCCGACCGCCGCAACGAGCAGCACGATGAGGAATGATCCCGTACCGGGGCCCACCGCCCCGTCGTAGAAGCCGATGACCAGTCCGCCGATGATCGCGGTCACCCAGTGTCGACGCCGTGACACCTCGCGCGCGGTGAGGCCGAAATCGCGCCGGAAGGCGATGAAGAGCCACACCAGCACCAGTGCGATGAGGATGACCGGCCGATAGACGGCGGGCGGCAGGTGGATCGCCATGAGGGATCCCAGGGCAGCCCCGGCGAAGGCCGCTCCCGCCATGGGCAGTGCGGTCCGCAGGCGCGGCATCTCAATGCGGCTATACGTGATGGCGGCCGCAGACGTGCCGAAGATCGACGAGAGCTTGTTGGTCCCGAGTGCCAGTGCGGGCTTGTCAGCAGGTACGGCGAGGAGCAGTGCGGGCAGCTGCAGCAGTCCA
>JAULZJ010000366.1:0-8487 GCA_032117435.1 Candidatus Nanopelagicales bacterium
CTCGTCGTCCCATGGATCCTCCTCGGTGAGCGTTCGCGGGGCCTGGCTAGATGCGGAAGAGCGTGGCGGTGAATCGGTAGGCGTCGCCGCGGTAGATCATTCGACCAGCAGCCATGACGCGGTCCTGGGTATCGACGGTGACCTCGTGGCCGATGAGCACGGGTGAGCCCACTGCGACATCCAGCAGTCCCGCAACGTGTTCCGATGCTGAGTCAGCCTGCAACGTGTAGTCGCACCGCGAGGGCACTAGGCCGTAGCGCTCACCGAGCAGTCGATACAGCGATGAGTCGTCGAGTGACTCGGACTCCAGGCCAGGGACGAGTTTGGCGGGCAGCGACAGGGTCTGCACGGCGACGGGGAGTCCGTCCAGAGTGCGCACTCGCTCGATCTCGATGACATCCGAGGCGGGTGGCACGCCGAGCAGATCCGCGATCTCGAAGGTGCACGGCCGCAGGTTCAAAGTGACGGTGCGGGCGCCGGCGGTGAGACCGCGCGCTGCGGCTCCCTCGGAGAAGCCCATGAGGACGTTCGGCCCTTCGCTGATGTACGCGCGGGCGACGAACCAGCCGCGCTGGGGAGCGGGCTCGAGCACGCCGGCATCTGCCAGTTCCTTGAGCGCATGGCGCAAGGTGGTGCGGCTGACGCCGAGCTCCTCGGCCAGGGCACGTTCGCTGGGCAGCAGCGAGCCCGGGGGCCAGCGCCCTGAGGCGAGGTTCGAGGCAATTGCTCGATACGCGCTCAGCGACGGACTGCGACCCCCGGTGCGCTCAGACGTGCCCGTGCTCATGGTGGGGCGACACTAGCACGCTGGTCTTTATTCCAACCAGTGTTGACATTTGCATACCAGTAGTTGAGAGTGCACCAGCAAAGGACAGGAGGTAGCTGCGGTGGCGCCTATCCGGGTAGGCATGGTGGGCCTCGGCCTCATCAGCCAGGGCGTGCATCTGCCCAACCTCGAGACGCTCCGCGACTCCTTCACCGTGACGGCTATCTGCGATGCCTCGGCATCCCTGGCCCGTGAGGTCGCGGCTCGCCTACCCGGTGACGTGGCATGGGGGCACGACTGGCGCGCTGTGGTGAAGTCGCCCGAAGTCGATGCCGTCCTCGTGCTCACGCCCGGGTCGCACGGCGAGATCGTCGCTGCCGCGCTGCAGGCGGGCAAGCACGTCTTCGCCGAGAAGCCGCTCGCCCACTCGCGCATGGAGACCGAGCACCTCATCCACCTCGCCGATGAGTGCGGACTCGTCCTCCAGGTGGGCACGATGAAGGCTCACGATGACCTCATCGCTCCTGCGCGGGCAGCTATCGCCCGCATCGGCGACCTGCGCGTCGTGAGGCTGACGGTGCTGCATCCGACCGATGAGTGCCAGTTCGAGCACGTCCACCTCTTGCCGGCCAACGACCCCGATGCCGGTGTCGTCGCTGCGGGCCAGGCCTACACCGAGGCGCGCAACGATGAGGCGATCGGGGGCTCCGCGCTCGGGGTGCGTGCCCTCTACACCAACGTCCTGCTGGGCTCGGTCGTGCATGAGATGGCCCTGCTGCGTGCCCTCGGCCTGGGCCTTCCGGAGTCATGGGACTTCGTCAGCATCGATCCGCCGCTGGGCGCGACCTCCCCGGCCGAGCCCCCTCGAATCCTGGGCGTCGGCCGCCTGGGCTCCGGTGCGCAACTGCAGCTGTCGTGGAACTGGGTGCCTGACTACCCGGAGTACGACGAGGAGGTCAAGGTCATCGGCAGCGCTGGCCGCGTCACCCTCGCCCTGCCCGGTCCCTACCTCGCCCACCACCGCTCCCTGCTCATCGTCGAGGAGATGGTCGATGGCATGCGTCATCGCGACTCGATCTTCTCCGGCAACACCACCGCCTTCGTCCGCGAGCTCGAAGCGTTCGCGCTGAGCGTGCGCACAGGTGCGCCCGTCGACTGCGATGCGCGCGGATCCCTCGAGGATCTCGCCTGCCTCCAGAGACTGGCAGCGCAAGCGGGTCGCCAGGCAGGCGCGGCGGTTGCGGGGGAAGCGGCGTGAGCGGCATCGGCAATGCCCCGGTGAGCTTCGGCATCTTCGGCACTACCGGCGGCTCGGCCTCCCCGGCCGACATGCTGCGCGCGCTCGCCGAGAGCGCCTACGACGGTGCCGAGCTCGGCCCGCCCGGACTCTTCGGCGCCCCTGATGAGGCGGCCGCGCTCTTCGATGAGGTGGGGCTGAAGGCGATCGGTGCCTACGTGCCCCTCCACCTTGCGCTCGACGAGGAGACCTACGCCGCCGACTTGGAGCGGATGGAGATCACCTGCCGCGAGCTGGTGGCCACGGGCGCAAGCCTCGCGATCCTCGCCGATGAGGGCTCGGCTGAGTTGCTCGTCAACCCCGCGCGCGAGGACCGCACGCTCGCTCTCGATGACGCTCAGTGGGCGCTTGCCGCTCAGCGCCTCGCGCGTGCGGTCGAGCTCGCCCGATCGCACGGCCTCGCCGCCTCGTTCCATCCGCACATCTCCACCTACGTCGAGTCGGCGTGGGAGGTCGACCGCCTGCTCGATACGACTGACGTGAGTCTCACGCTGGACATCGGGCATATGGCGCTCGCGGGCGCGGATCCCGTGGCCTGCGTGCACGCCTGGGCCGACCGGATCGACCACGTCCACATCAAGGACGTCGATCAGTCCGTGCTCCAGCGGGCCAGGCGAGAGGGGCGCACCGACTTCGATGAGTGGTGGTCGGATGTGTGCGTGCCGCTCGGCGCCGGCGATGTCGATATCGACGGAGTCCTCGCCGCGCTCGCCGCGCACGACTACTCCGGGTGGCTCGTCGTCGAGCAGGATCGCGCCCCGACGTCCGCCGAAGAGCTTGCCGGGGTCGCCGCCGAGCAGGCGGCTAATCGTGCATGGCTCGCGCCCAGGTGGGCGCGGGCGACAGGGGCCTCGGGATGACCGGCCTCACCGTGTTCCCGGATGCGGAGGGCATGGGGACGGCACTCGCGGGCGAGATCGCCGCGGGCATCGACAACGCACGGGCCCAGGGGCGTCACTACCTCCTGGGCTGCCCGGGTGGCCGCAGCCCCCGCACGACCTACTCGGCCCTGGCGCGGATCATCGCCGAGCGCTCACTGGATCTGTCGCACCTGGTCATCGTGATGATGGACGACTACGTCGAGCGCGACGGGGATTCCTACCGGCGCGTCGCCCCCACTCTGCACTGCTCGGTCGAGGGTTTCGCGCTCCGCGAGATCGTGGGACCGCTCGACAGTGCAGCACGATCAGGCGGCGGTATCTCGCCCGATCATCTGTGGATGCCTGATCCGGCAGACCCCGAGGCGTACGACTCCCGCCTGCGCGAGGCGGGGGGAGTGGACCTGTTCATCCTTGCCTCCGGTGATTCCGATGGGCACATCGCCTTCAATCCGCCAGGGTCCGCGCGCGACTCCCGCACCCGGGTCATCGAGCTCGCCGAGTCGACGCGCCGAGACAATCTCGGCACATTCCCCGAGTTCGGCAGCCTCGAGGCCGTGCCGCGCTACGGCATCAGCGTCGGCATCGCCACGATCGTGGATTCGTCCCATCGCGCTGTCCTGGTCGCGCCCGGCCCGTCCAAGGTCGAGGCGGTCCGTCGCATCTCGACGGCAGCGGACTACGACCCCTCGTGGCCCGCGACCCTCCTTGCCTGCTGCCGCAATCCCACCCTTTTCGCAGACACGCTGTCCGCACCCTCCCGCAAGGGGGACCATGTGCCCGACGGGGCACCGACTGGAAGGAATGAGGTTCACTCATGAGAGAAACCACGCTGGGGAAGCGTCGGGCGCGCCGCGCCTTGCATCCCCGCACTACCGCGATCGCTAGCCTCGCGGCTGTCGGGCTGGTCCTCGCGGCCTGCTCCTCAGGGGGTTCGAGCACGGAGAGCAGCAGTGCTGCGCCGGAGAGTTCCGGTGCAGCGACGTCCGAGGCACCCGCCGAGGCGGTCGAGTTGTGGGTCCAGAGCGGCAACGGCGGTGCCGACGCACTGCTCGCGGGCTACGAGGCTCTCAATGCGGCATTCGAGGCGGCCAACCCCGGCGTCACGATCCGTTTCGAGGTGAAGTCCTTCACCGATCTCGTCGACACGCTGCCGCTTCAGTTGTCGGGCGACGACGTCCCCGACGTCACCCAGGTCAATCAGGGCTATGGCTCGCTTGGGCAGCTTGTCGGCTCAGGCTTGGTCGCACCTCTTGACGATGTCGCCCAGGCCAATGACTGGGAGGGTCGTCAGGGTGCAGCCCTCGTTGCCCTCGACGGTCGCTTCAGCTCGGATGGCAAGACCATGGGCTCCGGTGAGCTCTACGGCATGTCGGCCACAGGTGCCTGGGTCGGCCTCTACATGAACATGGACATCGCGAGCGAGCTCGGCATCACCGCGCCGCCCACCTCCCTGGAGGAGATGGAGAGCATGCTCGCCACGGCGAAGGACGGGGGCCAGGCAGGCCTGATGTTCGGCGCCTCCGACGGCGGCGAGCAGATTTGGCTGATGGCAAACCTGCTCATGGCGTATACGAGCCCGCAGACAGTCTCCGACGTCATCAACGGCACGAGCGAGCAGCTTCCCCCGGAGATGCTGCAGGCGGCCGAGACGATGAAGGCCTGGGCTGAAGCCGGCTACCTGACCGACGGCTGGGCGGCACTGGACAGCACCGAGGTCCTGGGCATGTTCGCCGACGGTGAAGGTCTGTTCGCCCTCAACGGCTCGTGGAACGTCTTCCAGTCGGACACTCCCGAGTCCTTCCGCCTCGTGCCGTTCCCGCTCGGCAGCGCAGACACGATCGCGGCCATTGCCACGGGCGACCTGCCCTGGTCGGTGCCGACGAATGCCAAGAATGCGGAACTGGCGAAGGAGTACATCAACTTCATCACCAGCCCTGAGGCATCGGAGATCTGGATCAAGCAGGGCCAGGTCCCCGCGACCGTGTCCGGCAATGAGGCAGCGCTCGTCGAGGCGAATGGCCTCGTGGGTGTCTCCGCGGATGCGGTGCTGTCATGGGTCAACGTCATGCAGAACGGCACCCCGGTCGGCTTCCCCGACTGGGCCACGCCCACCTGGTACGACACCATCGCGCAGTCCTCGACGGCACTCATGGCCGGGGAGATCACCCCGCAGGAGTTCGTCGATGCTCTGCAGGCCGACTACGGCGCCTTCACTGCGGAGCGGATGGGCTCGTAGCGCACGTGAGCCTCGCACCGGTCCCCGTCACTGCGGGGGGACGACAATCGTCGTCCCCCCGCAGTCGGGCGCCCGGGGAACCTCGTCGCATCGGCTACCTCTTCATCCTGCCGGCGGTACTGATCTACGCCGCCTTCGTCTTCGCGCCCTTCCTGCACTCCGTCTACCTGTCCTTCTTTGAGGGCAACGGCATCACCCGGATGGAGTTCGTGGGCGTTGCCAACTACCTCGACATCGCCACCAATCCGGTGCTCCGGTCGGCCTTCATCCACGCACTGCAGTTGATCGTCTTCTACTCGCTGATCCCCATCGCGATCGGCCTGCTGCTCGCCAGCATCCTGCATCGCAGCCGCATCCGCGGAGTTGCCTTCTATCGCACGGCGCTCTTCCTGCCGTATGTCATCGCACCCACTGCTATCGCCGTCATCTGGCGCTGGATCCTCGCCCCGCGTGGCCCGCTGAATAGCTTCCTCGAGGCCGTGGGCCTCGGTGCGCTCGCGACCCCGTGGCTGGGCGACTTCACCTGGGCACTGCCGAGCGTGGGTCTGGTCGGCACCTGGGTGATGTTCGGCCTCGCCCTTGCGCTCCTGCTGGCCGGGGCGCAGAAGATCCCCATGGAGCTCTACGAGGCGGTGCGCCTCGACGGCGGGGGCCTGTGGACCGAGTTCCGTGCGGTCACCCTCCCCGGGCTGCGCTACGAGATCGTCGTCGCGCTAGTGCTCACCACCACCGCGGCACTGCGCAACTTCGACATCATCTACGTGATGACCTCAGGCGGCCCGGGCAATGCCACGGTCGTGCCGAGCTATCTCGTCTACCAGCAGGCGTTCAAGGTCGCGCAGATCGGCGCGGCTGCCGCCATGGGCACCGTGCTCATCCTCGCCATCGTCGGCGTCAACCTGCTCATCACGCGCATGGCGAGGACCCCCTCGTGATCTCCCGCCGCGATGTGGTCCTCGGCTATGTCCTGCTCAGCCTTGCCGCGCTCATCTCCCTCGGACCGCTCCTGGGCGTCTTCATCCTCGCCCTGGGCGAACCAGGTCGGATTGGCATCAATCTGGACATCGCAAAGGCCACCAACTTCGGCAATTTCGCCGACGTGTGGGACAAGGGCGACTTCGGCCCGGCGATTCGCACCAGCTTCATCATCACGATCATCGTCGTCGTCGTGTCGGTGATCCTCAGCGTCCCCGCCGGCTACGCCTTCGCCCTCATGGACTTCCCCGGCCGTACGGCGATCTTCGCGTTGCTCATCCTCGGGATCCTCATGCCCCTGGAATCGATGATCGTGCCCCTATTTCTCGACATGCGGCGGTTCAACCTCGACAACAACTACTGGTCGGTGATCCTGCCCCAGATCGGATTCTCGGTGGCGTTCGGCGCGTTCTGGATGCGCGCCTTCTTCGTCCAGTCGGCCCGCTCGCTGGTCGAGGCGGCGTGGATCGACGGCGCCAACTCCTGGCAGACGCTCACGCGCGTCCTCGTGCCCCTGGCCCGCCCGCAGATGCTCACGTTGGCCGTGCTGTTCTTCGTCTGGAACTGGAATGACTTCCTGCTGCCCCTGGTGATGCTGTCGGGCTCCGATCTGCAGACGGCCCCCATGGCGCTGGTCACCTTCGAAGGCGCGCGGCGCACGGACTTCGCCTACCTGGGCGCGGCCTCGATCATCACGATCATCCCGGTCGTCATCGTCTTCATCCTGCTTCAGCGCAGTTTCACCCGGGGGATCCTCGCCGGCTCGATCAAGGAATAGGAGTTGCACTCGTGTCTCACCCCGTCCGTCTCGGCATCATCGGCCTCGGCCGCGTCTTCGAGCGCTATGCCGCGGTCATCGATCCCATCGTCCGCGCCGGTCGCGCCGAAGTCATCTGCGCGTATGACCCGCAGGCCGAGCGCGGCGATGTTGCCAGCCAGATCTTCCCCGGCGTGCGCATCCTGACGAGCGCCGAGGCAGTGATCGCCGATCCCGAGGTAGACGCGGTGCTCGTCCTCACGAGCATGAACGAGCACGGCGACCTGGGCATCGCGTCGTACTCCGCGGGCAAGCACGTCCTCATCGAGAAGCCGATGGCGACGTCCATGGACCAGGCGGCCGAGCTCGTCCGACTGAGCCAGGACTCGGATCGCATCATGGTGTGCGCACCGCACGTCCTGCTCTCTCCTACGTATCGCGAGATGCATCGGCGCCTGCGCGCTGGGGAGATCGGCGATGTCAAGCTCGCGCGCGCCCTCTACGGCTGGTCAGGTCCGTGGTGGGGGGAGTGGTTCTACCAGCCGGGTGGCGGGTCGCTCTTCGACCTCGGCGTCTACAACGTCACCACCCTGTGCGGATTCCTCGGCTCGGTGAAGCGCGTCACCGCCCTCGTGGGCACCGCGATCAAGGAGCGCATGGTCAACGGCGAGCCGATGACGGTCACGGCCGACGACAATGCCCAGGTGCTCCTCGACTTCGGCGATGAGGTCTACGCCTCGGTCACGACCGGCTTCACGATCCAGAAGTACGGCCGCGCGCCGGCGGTTGAGCTCTACGGCCTCGAGGGCAGCATGGACATGCTCGGCGACGACTGGGCGCCGCGCGGTTTCGAGATGTGGCGCAACGAGACCGGTCGCTGGGAGATCCACGAGGAGACGGCGCCCGACTGGCCGTGGACCGATGGCGTCGCGCATCTCGTGTCCTGCATCGAGCGCGGCGTCCCGTCGGTGACTCGCCCCGAGCAGGCCTACCACGTGCTCGACGTCATGCTCGCGGCGATGCGCTCGGCCGAGGAGGGTCGCGCGATCGACATCACCAGTAAGTTTCCTGAGCCCGACTACAGCCATGAGTCGGATTTCGTCATGGATGAGCGTCGCAAGCACGACACGAGCCGCTAGGCACGAGGATCGAGGAGACCAGCACGATGAGCGAGCGCGTGGTGTTCGACGGTGTGAGCGTGACCTATCCGGGCATGACGGCGCCTGCCCTCCGCGAGGTCAGCCTGGAGGTGCCCGAGGGCGAGCTCCTCGTCCTCGTGGGGCCATCCGGCTGCGGCAAGTCCACCTTCCTGCGGGCCCTCGCCGGGCTTGAGGGAGTCTCGGCGGGTCGCATCCTCATCGGCGAACGCGACGTCACGCGGGTGCCGGCCAAGGATCGCGATGTCGCGATGGTCTTCCAGAACTATGCCCTCTACCCGCAGATGACGGTCGCGCAGAACATGGGCTTCGCACTGAAGATCGCCAAGGCACCTAAGGAGGAGATCAGGAAGCGCGTTGCTGAGGCGGCCCGCCTTCTCGATCTCGAGCCCTATCTCGACCGCAAGCCGGGTGCGCT
>JAULZJ010000367.1:0-1634 GCA_032117435.1 Candidatus Nanopelagicales bacterium
CCACACGTGCGCCGGCGAGGGCGAAGGCCTTGCTCATCGTGCGCGTCACGATGAGATTGGGGTGCGCCTCGAGCAGGGTGAGGGCCGAGGGGGTGCCGGGCCTGCGGAATTCGGCGTACGCCTCATCTACTACGACGACACCGGTGGACATCGCGCACGCGGCCGAGACCACGTCGAGGGTGAGCGCGGTGCCGGTCGGGTTGTTGGGAGAGGTCAGGATGAGGATGTCGGGCGAGCCGCCGATCATGGCCGCCACCACCATCGCGGCATCGAGGCCAAAGTCCTGGCGGCGTCCGACCGTGCGATAGCGCGTGAAGGTGTCGCGGGCGTACTGCTCGTACATCGAGTAGGTGGGCGAGAATCCCATCGCGAGGCGCCCGGGACCTCCGAAGGCCGCGAAGATGTGCTGCATCACCTCATTGGAGCCATTGGCGGCCCACACCATCGCCGGATCGATGTCCACGCCGGACTCACGATGCAGATAGGTCGTGAGTCCCTCGCGCAGCGCCCACGCCTCGCGATCGGGATAGCGATTGAGCGAGATTGCGGCCTGGGCGGCGGCGCGGCCCATCGCCTCGGCGAGCGCGGGAGACGGCGGGAAGGGATTCTCATTGGTATTGAGGCGCACGGGCACGTCGAGTTGCGGGGCGCCGTAGGGCACCTGCCCCTGCAGGTCCTCGCGCACCGGGGGCGACCAGGGAGTCTCGTCCATGGTCAATCCGGCATGCGCACGGTGATCGCGGCGGCGTGACCGGGCAGGTCCTCGGCCAGGGCCAGCGCGACGACATGATCGGCGACCCCCGCCAGGGCATCGGCGTCGTAGTCGATGATGTGGATGCCGCGCAGGAAGGTCTGCACCGACAGGCCGGAGGAGTGCGTGGCTGACCCGCCGGTGGGCAGCACGTGATTGGAGCCGGCGCAGTAGTCACCCAGGGACACGGGGGCGTGAGTGCCCACGAAGATCGCTCCCGCATTGCGCACGCGCAGGGCGATCTCGCGCGCATCGCGCGTGTGGATCTCGAGATGCTCCGCGGCGTAGGAGTCCACGACACGCAGCCCCTGGTCGATGTCGTCGACGAGGACGATGCCGCTCTGCGGTCCGGTGAGGGCTTGGGTGATGCGCTCGACGTGCTTGGTGCGCGCGAGCTGATCGGCGATCTCGCGCTCGACCGCGTCGGCCAATTCGGATGAGGTCGTGACGAGCACGGCCGCCGCGAGGGTGTCGTGCTCCGCCTGGCTGATGAGGTCAGCCGCGACATGGGCGGGATCGGCGGTGTCGTCGGCGAGGACGGCCACCTCGGTCGGGCCGGCCTCGGAGTCGATGCCGATCTGGCCCTTGAGGACGCGCTTGGCCGCGGTCACCCAGATATTGCCGGGTCCGGTGACCATGTCGACCGGCGCGCAGCGGCCACCGGGGAAGTCGACGCCGTAGGCGAGCATCGCGATCGCCTGGGCACCGCCCGCGGCGTACACCTCATCGACACCGAGCAGGCCGCACGCCGCGAGGATCGTCGGGTGCGGCAGGCCGCCGTGATCGACCTGTGCAGGCGACACGACGCAAAGCGACTCGACGCCGGCGATCTGCGCCGGGACGACGTTCATGACGACGCTGCTGGGGTAGACGGCGCGACCGC
>JAULZJ010000367.1:1644-12457 GCA_032117435.1 Candidatus Nanopelagicales bacterium
ATAGAGGCCCACCCGCGCAACCGGCACCCAGCGCTCGGTGACAGTGCCCCCCTCGACGACCGTCGTGATCGTCTCGGCGCGCACCTGATCGGCGTGCACGAGACGGGCACGCCGGATGGACTCCTCGAGCGCCGCGCGCACGGCGGGATCGAGGCCCTCGACCGCCGCGACGATCGCCTCGGCCGGCACGCGCAACTGGGCGGGGCGGACCCCGTCGAAGCGCTCGGTCCAGTCGAGCACGGCCTCGGCACCCCTGGCCTGGACATCGCGCACGATGGGCACGACCGTGGCCGTGGCCTCCTCGACATCGATGGCCGCCCGCGGCAGTACCCCGCGGGGGTCGGCGTCGGGACCCCGCAGGTCGAGCCCGCGTAGGTCAATGCGCTGGATCATGGCGACGATTGTAGGTCTAGCCTGCAGGCGTGGCGTCATCACGAGTCATCCCGCTCTTCCCGCTCTCCAGCCTGCTCGTGCCCGGGCTCGTGCTGCCCCTGCACATCTTCGAACCGAGGTACCGCCAGCTCATCGCCGATATCTCCTTGCTCCCCGAGGACGAGCGGGGATTCGGCGTCGTCGCCATCCGCGAGGGCCGCGAGGTCGGCACTGACGGGGTCCAGGCGCTGTACGCCGTCGGTACCTTCGCATCCCTGCGCGAGGTCACCCCACTGGACGACGGTCGCTTCGACATCATCACGGTCGGCGCCGAGCGTTTCCGCCTGGGCGACATGGTCGAGGGCAAGCCTTATCTCCAGGCCGAGGTCGAGTGGCTGCCGGAGGAGAGTGGCGATGCCACCGTGGTCCTGGCCCAGGCCGTCCGCGATCGCTTCTACGAGTACCGCAGCGTGCTGAGCGACGATGTCGAAGACCACGAGGTGCCCGATGACCCGCGCGTGCTCTCCTATCTCGTCACGGCAGCGCTCATCACCGATCTCGGCGAGCGCCAGGCACTGCTCGAGGCCCCCGACGACGGCACTCGACTGCGGGCCTGCATGTCATCGTTGAACCGCGAGCTGGCACTCATCCGGGAGTTCCCCTCCCTCCCTGCAGTCGACATGGCCCGCGAGCCCTACGGCCTCAACTGATGTCGCGTCGCACGCCCACCGGGACCCCGGCGCTCGTGGCCCTGCAGCAGTCAGGCGTCGACTTCAGCGTGCACGCCTACCAGCACGACCCGTCTGCCGAGAGCTTCGGCATGGAGGCGGCCCTCGCCCTGGATCTCGACCCGGCCACGGTCTTCAAGACGCTGCTGGCCGAGGTGGATGGCGCAGCGACCGTGGCGATCGTCCCGGTGAGCGGCCAACTCGACCTCAAGGCACTCGCCGCGGCCCGCGCGGGCAAGCGCGCGCAGATGATGGAGGTCTCCGCCGCCGAGCGGCTGACCGGATACGTCGCCGGGGGCATCTCACCGCTCGGTCAGCGCAAGGCGCTGCCGACGGTCGTCGATGCGAGTGCGCAGGACCTGCCGACGATCTACGTCTCGGGCGGTCGCCGCGGCCTTGACATCGGCCTCGCGCCGCAGGACCTCGTGCGGCTCACGGGTGCGACGTACTCCCCCATCGCCACCGGGTAAGCCCCGTTGTCTCCACCGTGTGTGTCGTTAAGGGGCTGACTTAACGACACACACGGTGGAAACAACGGCCACTAGGTGCGATCAGCCGAGCGCCCGCGCCACCAGTCGGAGAGCGCCGCGAGGAAGACGACGACGACACTGGCGAGCGGCCACAGCACGAGCACGCCCGGCATGCGGAGCTGTAGCGGCGCGGTGATGACATCACCCTCTGAGGACGCGGCCACCAGGGCATCGAAGTCGAAGGAGCCGAGCCGCTCGCCCGTCCACCACAGGGCGATGGCACCGACCGCTCCGAGCACGAGCACGCAGCCAAGCGCCGTCACGAGGGCGCGATCCGACGGGAGCGTGCGGCGTGCGATCCAGACCGCGGCGAAGCCGACGACGAGCCCGGCGGCGGCGCACAGCAGTGCGGCGATGCCGTCGTCGGTCATGTAGCCCTCGGGCTGGTAGCCCTCGGGATAGGGCTGGCCATCGGCGGCGATGATCAAGGTCACCCGCGGCGCGAGCGCCTCCCAGAGCCAGCCGAGCAGCGCGCCCAGCGCCAGGACTGCGACGAGCGCGATGGCAGCGGCGAACAGGCGTCTCATGCGGGTCTCAGGTCAGGCAAGCCGGACCGAGCAGGGCCTTGAGGTCGCCGTAGAGCGCCGGTGTCGGGCTCACGCGCAGGCGATCATCGAGGCGCAGCACGGTGGTGCGGCCCGATGCCACCAGATGCAGGTGCACCTCGGTCGTGCCCGGATGCGCCGCGAGGATCTCCTTGAGCCGCTCGACGACGGGGGGCACGCAGCGGGCCGCGGGCATGGACAGTCGCACCGGTCCCGCCGGCGCCTCGCTCACATCGGGCTGGGTGATCTCCATCGCCACCAGGCGCGCGGCATCCTCGTCGGGGCGGTCGATGCGCCCGCGGACGAGGAGCACGGCATCCTCGACGAGGAGCGTGCCCGCCGCGGCGTAGGTCTGCGGGAAGACCATGACCTCGACCGCGCCGTCGAGGTCCTCCAGGGTGACGATGGCCCAGAGCGAGCCCTGCTTGGTCGTCTTGCGCTGCACCCCGGTGACGAGGCCACCGACCGTGACGACCGTGCCCTCGCTGCGATCGCCCGCGTGCACGTGCACGACGGAGCAGTCCGTGGCCTGCGCGAGGAACTGCTCGACGCCGTAGAGCGGATGATCGGATACGTAGAGGCCGAGCATGTCGCGCTCGTGGGCGAGGAGCACGGCCTTGTCCCACTCCCCCAGCGGGATCTCGGGAGTGATGCGCAGTCCACCGGCACCCTCCTCTTCGCCCATGCTGCCGAAGAGATCGAACTGACCCACCGCCTCCGCGCGCTTGAGATCGACCGCGGCATCGATGACCTGCTCGTGCACCGTGGTGAGCCCACGGCGGGAGTCCCCGAGGGAGTCGAAGGCGCCGGCCTTGATGAGGCTCTCGACCACGCGCTTGTTGCAGACCGACACCTCGACCTTGTCGATGAAGTCGTAGAAACTCGCGAAGCGGCCGTGAGCCTTGCGGGTGGCGATGATCGAGTCGACGACATTCGCGCCGACATTGCGCACCGCCGAGAGCCCGAATCGGATATCGCTGCCGCGCGGGGTGAAGTCGAAGTCTGAATCGTTGACGTCCGGCGGCAGCACCTTGATGCCCATGCGGCGGCACTCGTTGAGGTAGACGGCGCTCTTGTCCTTGTCGTCCTTGACCGAGGTGAGCAGGGCCGCCATGTACTCCTGCGGGTAGTTGGCCTTGAGATAGGCGGTCCAGAAGGACACGAGTCCGTAGCCGGCGGTGTGCGCCTTGTTGAAGGCGTAGTCGGAGAAGGGGACGAGGATGTCCCACAGCGTCTGGATCGCACCGTCGGAGTAGCCGTTCGCCTGCATGCCCTCGCGGAAGGGGACGTACTCCTTGTCGAGGATCTCCTTCTTCTTCTTGCCCATCGCGCGACGGAGCAGGTCGGCGCTGCCCAGGGAATAGCCCGCGAGCTTCTGCGCGATGGCCATGACCTGCTCCTGATAGACGATCAGGCCGTAGGTGTCGCCGAGAATCTCCGCGAGCGGCTCCGCGAGCTCGGGGTGGATCGGCACGACGGGCTTGCGACCGTTCTTGCGGTCGGCGTACTCGTTGTGCGCATTGGCACCCATGGGACCGGGGCGATACAGCGCGAGGACGGCCGAGATGTCCTCGAAGGAGTCCGGCTGCATAGAGCGCAGCAGCGCGCGCATCGGGCCGCCGTCGAGCTGGAAGACGCCGAGGGTGTCGCCGCGCGACAGCAGCTCGAAGGTCGGGCCGTCCGCGAGCTCGAGGTCCTCCAGGACGACCGTCTCGCCGCGATTGAGCTCGATGTTGGCAAGGCAGTCGTCGAGCACCGTGAGATTGCGCAGGCCGAGGAAGTCCATCTTGAGCAGGCCGAGTGATTCGCAGGCACCCATGTCGAACTGCGTGATGACCGCGCCGTCCTGCTCGCGTCGCCACACGGGGATGACGTCCATGAGCGGCTCGCGGCACAGGATGACACCGGCGGCGTGTACGCCGGGCTGGCGCTTGAGCCCCTCGAGGCCTCGCGCGGTGTCGACGACCTTGGCGACGTCGGGATCACCGTCGTAGAGCGCGCGGAACTCCGCGGCTTCGCCGTAGCGCGAGTGCTCCTTGTCGAAGACCCCCGACAGCGGGATGTCCTTGCCCATGACCGATGGCGGCATCGCCTTGGTGATGCGGTCGCCGAGCGCGTAGGGATAGCCGAGCACGCGCGCGGCGTCCTTGACGGCAGCCTTGGCCTTGATGGAGCCGAAGGTCACGATCTGCGCGACGCGCTCCTCGCCGTACTTCTCGGTGGCGTAGCGGATCATGTCGGCGCGGCGGCGCTCGTCGAAGTCGATGTCGATATCGGGCATCGAGATGCGCTCAGGATTGAGGAAGCGCTCGAAGAGGAGCCCGTGCTTGATCGGATCGAGGTCGGTGATGCCCAGGGCGTAGGCCACCATCGCGCCCGCGGCCGAGCCGCGGCCCGGGCCGACGCGGATGCCGTTGTCCTTGGCGTGGCGGACCAGGTCGGCGACGACGAGGAAGTAGCCCGGGAAGCCCATCTGGGCGATGACGCCGAGCTCGTACGTCGCCTGCTGGCGCACGTTGTCGGGTGCGCCGTGGGGGTAGCGCCGCGCGAGGCCGCGCTCGACCTCGGCGACGAGCCACGAATCCTCGCTTTCACCCGCGGGGACCGGGAACTGCGGCATGAGGTTGGCGCCCTCGTTGAAGGTCACGTCGCAGCGCTCGGCGATGAGCAGGGTGTTGTCGCAGGCCTCGGGCAGCTCGCGCCAGACATCGCGCATCTCCGCGGACGTCTTGAGGTAGAAGTCGCGGGCATCGAAGCGGAAGCGCTTGGGGTCGTCCATCGTCGTGCGCGTGCCGATGCACAGCAGCACATCGTGCGTATCGGCGTCACCCGCACGCACGTAGTGGAGGTCGTTGGTGGCGACGAGGGGGAGATCGAGTGACCGCGCGATCTTGAGCAGGTCCTCGCGGAAGCGGCGCTCGATGGCCAGGCCGTGGTCCATGACCTCGACGAAGTAGTTGCCGGGCCCCAGGATGTCGCGCATGTCGGCGGCCGCGGCCAGCGCCTTGTCGTACTTGCCCGCCTGGAGCCAGCGATTGACCTCGCCGGAGGGGCATCCGGTGGTGCCGATGAGCCCCTTGCCGAAGGTGTCGAGGAGCTCGCGATCGAAGCGCGGCTTGAAGTAGTAGCCCTCCAGGCTCGCCAGCGACGCGAGCCGGAAGAGGTTGTGCATCCCCGCGGTGTCCTGCGCCCACAGCGTCATGTGGGTGTAGCTCTGCGTGCCGCGACCGCCGGATCCATCCTCGCTCGCGCCCTCGTCGAAGCCGCCGCCGAAGTCGAATGCGCGGCGCTCGAAGCGACCCTGGGGTGCGTAGTAGCCCTCGAGTCCGATGATCGGCTTGATGCCCGCAGACTTGGCGGACTTGTAGAAGTCATAGGCGCCGTAGAGGGTGCCGTGATCGGTCATCGCGATCGCAGGCATGCCCTGCTCGACCGCGGCGGACATGAGATCGGGCAGGCGGCTTGCGCCATCGAGCATGGAGTACTCGGTGTGCACGTGGAGGTGAACGAAGTCGCCGCCTCCTGAAGTCACCCGCCTACCCTATGCCGGGCTACCGACATCACCCACCGATCGCCGCGCCAGGCATCCGCCCGTCACACCCGCCCCGGAAGCCCCGCGGGTCACGCGCTAGGGCGATTGCACACCTCGGGTGCCGATTTTCGGTCGCTTGCCCGCGCAATCCCCTCCGGTGCCCGCCAGGGGCCCCTAGGCGCCGTCGGCGAGACGGCGTAGGGCCTCGGCGAAGTCCGGCGGATCGGGGGACTCGACCGCGACGAGCACACCGGTCGACGGATGCTCGATCTCCAGCCGCGCGGCATGCAGCGCAGGGCGCGTGAGACCGACGCGCTGCGCGAGGGTCGGGTCGGCGCCGTACGTCGTATCCCCCACGAGCGGATGGCGCATCGCGGCCATGTGCACGCGGATCTGGTGCGTGCGTCCGGTCTCGAGATCGACCTCGAGCAGGCTCGCATGTGGGAAGGCCTCGAGCGTCTCGTAGTGCGTGATGCTCGGACGACCGCCGGTGACGACCGCCATCCTGTAGTCCGCGCTGGGATGCCGGCCGATCGGTGCATCGATCGTGCCGGTGAGCGGATCGAGGTGGCCCTGCGCGATGGCGCGGTAGATCTTGGTCGGGGAACGGTCCTTGAACTGCCGCTTGAGGTCGGTGTACGCCGACTCGCTCTTGGCGACCACCATGAGGCCGGTCGTGCCGACATCCAGTCGGTGCACCACTCCCTGGCGCTCCGCGGCACCCGAGGTGGAGATGCGGTAGCCCGCGGCCGCGAGTCCGCTCACGACGGTCGGGCCCTCCCATCCCGGGCTGGGGTGTGCGGCGACGCCCACGGGCTTGTCGATGATGACGATGTCGTCGTCGACGTACACGATGCGCATGCCGTCGACAGCCTCGGGCTCGCGCGGCGCTGCGATCTCCGGCACCGTCACCTCGAGCCACGTATCGGCGATGAGTCGCTCCGACTTCATCGCCACTCGGCCGTCGACGCTCACCGCGCCGGCCGCGCACAGGTCCGCCGCCGCCGACCTCGACAGGCCAAGGAGCCGCGAGAGGCCGACATCGATGCGCTCGCCCGCGAGCCCCTCGGGCACGGGCAGCCGTCGTGTGTCAGGCATCGGCAGCGACGCGGGGCTTGCCGGACATGTCGACACCGCGGACGGTGAGGATCACCATGAGGATGGCCGAGCCGACGATGGCCATGTCGGCGACGTTGAATACGGGCCAGTAGGGCAGCTGGAAGAAATCGACGACATAGCCCTGGCCGGGTCCGGCGTACTCCTCGCCGAAGCCCGGGGGACGGATGAGCCGGTCGATGAGATTGCCGACGGCGCCACCGAGGAGCCCGCCCAGGGCGATGGACCACGGCAGGCTGCCGAGCCGGGCCGCCGTGCGGATGATGACGATGGCGACGACGACGGCGATGATGGCGAAGAGCCACGTGAAGCCCGCGCCGATGCCGAAGCCCGCGCCGGTGTTCTCCACGAAGGTCAGCCGGAACCACTGCCCGACGACCTCGATCGGACCCTCGCCCGAGGCGATGCGCGGCTGCAGGACCGCGAGCGCCCAGGCCTTGGTGAGCTGGTCGATGACGATGACGACCGCGGCGACGGCGAGCGTGACCCAGATGAGCCGCCGGCGGGGCTGCTCGACGGTGTCAGGAGCGTCTGTCACCCCAACAGGCTACGGGGCGGAGTCCGTGCGAGCGTCGCCGGACTAGTAGGCGCGGCGCTCCTCGAGCTCCTTGCATGCCAGGCACATCGTGGCGCGCGGGAAGGCCTGCAGTCGGAGCTTGCCCACGGGCCTGGAACAGACCTCGCAGATGCCGTAGGTGCCGTTGTCGATGCGCGCGAGCGCATGCTCGGTCTGCTGCAGCATGTCGCGGGCGTTGTTGGCCAGGGACATCTCGTGCTCGCGCTCGAAGGTCTTGCTGCCTGCATCCGCCTGGTCATCGCCTGCACCATCGCCGCTGTCGGCGATGAGCTCGGCGATGTCCTGCTCGGTGATCGCGATCTCCTCCAGCAGGCGCACGACGTCGGCATCGAGTGCCTTGCGCACCTCGGCGATCTCCGCCGGGGTCCAGGGCGACTCGTCCTCGCGGACCGCGAGCCGCTTCTTAGCGGGGGCAGTCTTCTTGGCGGGTGCGGCCTTCTTCGCGGGCGCAGCCTTCTTCGCGGGCGCAGCCTTCTTCGCGGGCGCAGCCTTCTTCGCGGGCGCAGCCTTCTTCGCGGGCGCAGCCTTCTTCGCGGGGGCAGGCGCAGCCTTCTTCGCGGGCGCAGCCTTCTTCGCGGGCGCAGCCTTCTTCGCGGGCGCAGCCTTCTTCGCGGGCGCAGCCTTCTTCGCGGGCGCAGCCTTCTTGGCCGGCGCAGCCTTCTTGGCCGGGCTTGCCTTCTTCGCCGGCGCAGCCTTCTTGGCGGGTGCGGACTTCTTGGCCGGCGCAGCCTTCTTGGCCGTGGCCATGCAGGTCCCCCTCTGACGTCGAACGACCCGCCGAGGGGCCGGCGGATCGTGTGAGCACTCGAGGGTAGACCCCGCGGAGCGAGGGGGCAACCACCGACTCGCTACCGCACGGTCACCCTCTCCAAGCATCCTCAAATTCGGTCCAATACGGCTTGCTAATCCTCATCTGCGGTATAACCTTCTCCGCTATGACTCAATTGCGGATCGCCGATGCTGCCGCCTACCTGGGGATCAGCGATGACACCCTGCGGCGCTGGATCGAGGCAGGCCGCGCCCAGGCCGCCACCGATGCCTCAGGGCGCCAGGTCCTCGAGGGGGCGGAGGTCGCCCGCCTCCTGCGGGAGTCATCGCCGTCAGTCACCGCCGAGACCGCGCCCATCGTGGGCCGCTCGGCCCGTAATCGCTTCGCAGGCATCGTCACCCGGGTCGTCAAGGACACCGTGATGGCCCAGGTGGAGATCCAATGCGGACCGCATCGGCTCGTGTCACTGCTGAGCACCGAGGCCGTCGAGGAGCTCGGCCTGGAGCCGGGCTCCCTCGCCATCGCCACCGTGAAGGCCACGAATGTCGGCGTCGAGGTGCCCGGATGACGATGCCGCTGCTGCGCGTGCCGGCTCTGCTGCTGCTGGCCGCGAGCGTGGTTCTCAGCGCATGCTCCGGCGCATCGTCCGAGCGTGTCACCGTGGCTGCGGCAGCCGATCTGCGCTACGCACTGGACGAGATCATCGCGCTCGCACGCGTCGACAGTCCCGGCGTCGAGTACGCCGTCACCTACGGCTCGTCGGGTCAGTTCCTCCAGCAGATCGAGAACGGCGCACCCTTCGATCTCTACCTCTCCGCCGATCTCGCCTATCCGCGCAAGCTCGTGGACATGGGCCGGGCGTCCGACCCCTTCCCCTACGCCGTCGGCCGCCTCGTGCTCTGGGTCCCCGAGGACTCGCCCCTCGATCCGGACGACGGACTCGCGATCCTCGCGCAGGCCAGCCGCGTCGCCATCGCCAATCCCGAGCACGCGCCCTACGGCCGCGCCGCTGTCGCAGCCCTGCGGACAGCCGGGTTGTACGACGAGGTCGCGGACAGGCTCGTGCTCGGCGAGAACGTCGCCCAGGCCGCGGAATTCGTCATGACCGGTAACGCCGATGCCGGCATCGTCGCGCTCTCCCTTGTCCTGTCCGACCCCTTGCGCGATGTCGGCGCCTGGTGGGAGATCCCCACCGAAACCTTCCCCACCATCGAGCAGGGCGGCGTACTCCTCACCGACTCCCCCGCAGCTCGCGCCCTGCGCGATGCCATCACCGGTGCGGACGGTCGCGCGATCCTCGCCCGCTATGGCTTCACCCTCCCGGAGGACTGAATGCTCGACTGGCCATCCATCACCCTCAGCCTGCAGCTGGCCGCGGTGACGACCGTGGTGCTCCTCGCGGTCGGCATCCCCCTCGCCGCCTGGCTGGCCTACACGCGCGCCCGCTGGGCCGTGGGCATCGAGGCCATCGTCGCGCTGCCCCTCGTCCTGCCCCCCACCGTCCTCGGCTACTACCTGCTCGTCGCCCTCGGTGCGCAGTCACCACTCGGACGCTGGTGGACCGAGACGACGGGCTCACCCCTCGTCTTCAGCTTCACCGGGCTGCTCATCGCGTCGATCCTCTACAGCCTCCCCTTCGCCGTGCAGCCCATGATGGCGGCCTTCAGCGGCATCGACCGGCGCCTGCTCGAGGCATCCGCGGTGCTGGGGCGTCGCTGGCCCACCACCCTGTGGCGCGTGGTGCTTCCGGGGGCACGCGCGGGCGTCGCGACAGCAGCGGTGCTCACCTTCGCCCACACCATCGGCGAATTCGGCGTGGTGCTCATGGTCGGCGGCAACATCCCCGGAGTCACCCGGACCGTGAGCATCGACATCTACGACGACGTGCAGGCCTTCGACTACGCCGCAGCAGGTCGCACGAGCATCGCACTGCTTGCCTTCTCGCTCGTCGTCCTAGTCGCCGTCTACTCCCTGCAGCGGCGATCCGGGCAGCGCGTGCTCAATCGGTGGGCGCTATGACCGTGACGCTGCACGCGGATATCCATCGCCATGTCGTCGACGCACTCATCGACATCGACACCTCGCCCGGGCATGTCACCGTGCTCTTCGGCCCCTCCGGATCGGGCAAGACCACGATCCTGCGCGCCCTCGCAGGGCTCGATCGGCTCGACTCCGGGTCCATCACCTGGGGGGACGAGGTCTGGGATGACGGTCGCCGCGCACTGGCGCCGCGGGCCCGCCGCATCGGGCTGCTCTTCCAGGACCACGCGCTCTTCCCGCACATGTCGGTCGCGGCCAACGTCGCCTACGGGCTCACCGGCCTGCCCCGTGAAGCACGGGGGGCACGCGTGCACGACGCGCTCATCTCCGCGCACGCCGAGCAACTGGAGTCACGACCGAGCGTGGAGGGCCTCTCGGGTGGCGAGGCGCAGCGCATCGCCCTGGCGCGCGCCCTCGCTCCGCGCCCGCGCCTGCTGCTGCTCGACGAGCCGCTATCCGCCCTCGACGCCCCTACCCGACTGACCCTGCGCGGCGAGCTCCGCCAGATCCTCTCGCGCGAGGGCATCCCCTCCGTCGTCGTCACGCATGATCGGTCCGAGGCACTCGCGCTCGCCGACACCGCAGCGGTGCTCATCGACGGGCG
>JAULZJ010000368.1:0-5158 GCA_032117435.1 Candidatus Nanopelagicales bacterium
AGGACCCTCGGCAGCTCAGTGTCCTGCGGGCTCTCGTGGATGCCGCGCGCTAGCGGCTGATCCACTCCACGATCCACTCGGCCATCGCGAGGCTCGACGTCCAGGCCGGCGACACGGCGTTGAGCACGTGGGTCGAGCGCTCGCCGGGCTCGACGACGAAGTCCATCTCGAGCTTGCCCGTCGGCACGTGCAGCAACTGTGCGCGCACGCCGACACGGCCGCGCTCGCGGAAATCACCCGCCCGCACGCTCGGCACGAGTGCGCTGGCCTGTGCGACGAGGTAGCGCCGGGAGTACTTCGGCAGTTCGGTGCGCACGAGTCCGGGCACGTCATGGTGCGGCGAGCGCAGGAAACGCGGGTAGAGCCGCGCAATGTCGGCGAACTCTGCGGGCTTGATGCCGCGGATACCGGCATAGTCCTCGCGCCACAGCGACGGGATCGCGGTCGGGCCGACCTTGGTGCGCCCATCGACGGTGACGGTGAGGTGCACGCCGAGGAAGGGATTGCGCGGATCCGGCACGGGATAGACGTGTCGCTGCAATCGACCGGGTGCCCAGTCGGAGTACCAGTAGAGGCCTTTGAAGGGCAGCATGCGGTAGTCCTCGCCGACGCCGAACCAGTGAGCGACGCGGTCGGCGTAGAGCCCGGCAGCGTTGATGATGTGGCCCACCCCGATGCTCTCGGTCGGCGTGCGCACCCACCCTGGTCCGGCCGCTGTGACCGGTGTGCCTAGCCGGATCTCCCCGCCCCACTCGCGCACACGATCACCGAGGGCCTCGACGACGGCCGCAGGATCGGCCACTGCTGTCGACGGCGACCAGAGCGCGCGCCCATGCGTGCGCGCGAGCGGCTCGATCTCGCGTAGGCTGGCTTCGTCGACCATCTCCAGGGGTACGCCGTTCGCCTGACCCCGCGCGTACAACTCATCGAGTTGAGGCAGCTGATCCGGTGACGTCGTGACGACGACCTTGCCGGTCTCGTGCACGGCCACCCCTCGCTCAGCGCAGAAGGCCTTGAGCATCTGATTGCCGCGCCGCGTGAGTTGCGCCTTCAGCGAGTCCGGTGCGTAGTAGAAGCCCGCGTGCAGGACGCCGGAGTTGCGGCCCGACGCGTGCGCCGCGAGGTGATCCTCCTTGTCGAGGACGAGCACCGAGCTCCCGGGATGCCGAGCCAGCCACGCGTCGGCGAGGGCGAGGCCGACGATGCCTCCCCCGATGACGGCGACGTCGTAGGCCACGCCAGGAGCCTAGGGCGGTGCCGTGGTGGCCGTTCTTTGCCCCGAATCGACCACCCGGTGGCAGATTCCGGGCAAAGAAGCGTCGGCCAGGCGCGCCGGGCACCTCATGCTGCTTCGTCGACATGACTCGGGCGGTGGGACGGTAGCCGGAGCCTGTGGATAGCAGACGATGCGCCGGTGCAATGCGCGGCAAGGTGTTCACCGTGCCGCACGCCGATCAAGATCTGCAGGGCCTGCGTGCGATCGCGTCCGGACGCGGAGGCGTCGTCTCGGCGGAGGACCTCACACGGTGCGGGGTCAGCGCTCGCGCCGCGGGCAGACGCGTGGCGTGCGGCGATTGGTCGAGGATCGGCCGCGCGTACATCTTGGCTCCGCGGGACCTGCATCTCAGCGACCAGGCGTGGTGTCACATCCTCCGACTCTCGTACGGCGAGCGCGCGCGCATCAGCGGTCATCTGGCCCTGCGTCACGGCGGCTGGTCATTGCCGGGTGATTCCCGCGTGATCGTGATGCCCCACGAACCCAAGTTGTCGATCGCGGGTGTCACCGTTCTGCGGCGCCCAGATGACGCCGCTGTGCGCCGTCCCGACGGTGTCCGCTTCACGCGCGTCCACGAGGCCCTCATCGATGCGCTGGTCGTCGTGGGAGCGGGTGCTGCTGAGGACCTCCTCGACGCGACTCTGCAGAAGCGGCTCATCACACCTGAGAACTTCGGGCGCGCCGCCGCAGCCCGGCTGGGTCGGGGCAAGAGAGGGGCATCCCTGCTGGCAAGCCTCGTGGAGCGCGCCTCGACGGGCACGCGCTCCGAGGCCGAGCAGCGGATGGCGGGGCTCCTGCGGCGCAGTGGCACGGGGCCGTGGGAGCCGAACTTCCCCGTGACAGATGCGTCGGGGCGAGTGCTCGCGGAGATCGACTTCGCTCACGTGGGCCTGCGCATCGCCATCGAGGTCGATGGACGCGCCCATCACAGCGATCGGCGGTCGTTCGAGCGCGACCGAAGCCGTCAGAACGAACTCGTCCTGCGCGGCTGGCTCGTCCTGCGCTTCACGTGGGAGCAGATCACCCAGCGACCCGATGAGGTCATCGCCGCCGTCATTGCCGCCGTCGTGCGACGTGCGGCGTGAAGGGGATCGCGCCCGTCGACGTGGACCGTTCTCCGCCCGGAATCTGCTACCCGGTGGCGCTTCGGGGGCAAAGAATGGAGATCACGCAGTCATCCGCCTAGGGCAGCGTGACGCGGAAGAACTCGGGTCGGTAGAGCGTCGGATCCTCGGCGAGAGCACTGTCGTCGGTGGTGTTCTGGCTGATGCTGACCACGACCGTCCCCTCCTGCGGGTAGAGCGTGGGGTGGGCGACGACGGCGTACTTGACGATTCCGGTCTGCGGCTCGCTGGGCCTGCTCGCGACCGAGCCCGAGGATGTGAACGGCCCCATGGGGTGAGGTGCGGTCCAGATGACGACCTCGCTGCCGAGGTAGTCATCCTGCTTGCTCACGGCGTACCAAGTCCCGTCCTCGGCGAAGACCGACAGCGTCTGCGAGACGCCGCCCACCGCCGGGATGAGCGCGACCGATGTCGCGGGGTCGGCGCCCCAGTCGTCACCGGTCCAGTACTCCCACGCCGATACGTCGAAGACCTCCTCCGCCGACACTCGGGCCACATGCAGGGACCAGCCGAAGACGAGTTCGCGCTCGGGGTTAGCGGTGCCGTAGATGTAGATGTGGCCGTCGTCCGCGCGCCACGAGGCAGCGCCCCAGCCGATGCGCTGACGCGACGTATCGTCGACTCCGAGATCGAAGGCGCGGACAAGCTGGGGGATTCCGTCATCGTCGGGTACGACCTCGGCCAGGGCGGGGCCGAGATTGACGAAGCCGCCATCCGGAGTCTCGCGCACGCGTTGCAGGAACATGGCTGCGGTGGGCCTCACCGCGACTCCGGGGCGCGTCGCATCCGCCAGGGATGTGGGCCAATACCCGACTGCGTCGGATCGATCGGGGATGAACGCGCCGCCGTCGCCGCCGAGCACCAGGCACGTGCGATCGCTCGTGACGGCCAAGAGCGCATTGCGCACGTGCGTCTCCTGGGTGATGGGTGTGTCCAGGATGCTGTCGCCGAAGGCGAAGATCAGGTCCACGCCGGCAAGGTGCACGTTTGTCGCGATGTCACCTCCGGCGATCCCGGACAGCGACTCCTCGCTGGCGACGGCGCTATTCATCGACTCCAGATCGGGGAAGGGCGTGGACTGCTCGCAGGCCACACGGGACCCGCTCTCCGGGGTGGTGACGGCACCCGAGTTGACCATCCCGATGCCACAGCCACTCAGCGGGAGGAGGAGCACCACCAGGGGAGTGATGGTGTACGCCGCCATCGAGCACTGCCGTCCTTGCCACTGCCGCCTCATCCATCGAAACTAGGCACGTCGCGCGCACGTCCCCCCGGGCGCGATGGGCACTGACTGGACATTCGCCCCGGCAGGTGCCCGCGAATCCCTTCCGGACCGGCAGGACACCGGGAATGGGGGCCGGTACCCTGGCGCCCATGACCGGACGCCGTCCTCCCAAGTCCACGTTCATCGTCGGCAGTGCTGTCGCTGGCCTGGTCCTGGGCTCGCTCGGCCTTGCCGCCTCCGCGAGTGCCGTGCCCGCACCTGCGGCTCAGGCGGCACCGGCGCCCGCCGCAGCGGTCGAGCCCAAGCCCGGTGAGCCCGGTTTCCCCGCCGCACCGGCCGGCTCGATGGTGCGCGTGAATCTGACCGAGGAATTCCAGGCCAACCTCGCCGCGGGCGGCGCCGTCATCGTGGGCACGGGCGCCACGAGGGTGAGCGGTGGCGTGGTGGAGATCCCCATCGATGTCAGCTTCAAGGACGGCTTCGCCCTTGCGGGCGGTTTCGCGCTACAGGTAGCGGGCACCACGACGTACAACTGCCCTGACATCAGCATTTGGACGGGCGGGAGCACGATCTACTGCGGCAAGGACGGCAAGACCAGGCCGTCCTTTGTCTACGGCCAGCCGGAGAAGACGACGCGCGAGAGTGGCTGGACGTCCCAGGTGGGCATGAATGTCCGCATCGTCAACGATCGTCGAGCGGATCAGATGAACAACGAGCTCAGGGGCCAGCCCCTGGAGGCTCGTGACTTCATCGGCGAGATGACCATCACCTCGAAGCGACTGCTCCAGGGCTGGGACGGCGACAAGGACTCCCGCACCGGCTGCTGGATCGGCTACTACGCTGGTGACAACTCCATCTGGCGCGGTTGGGCGATCCAGGCAATGGTCAATCGGATTCCCACGAACGTCGGAATGAGCCAGTACTCCGTCGCCACTGACGATTCGGGCACTCCTGTGCGCGGAGTCCTCGCTCGACCCCAGGCCCCTGCCGTGGCGATCGGCCAGCGCACGCCATATATGGAGGGGATCGGCGTCACGAGCTCCAAGCAGATCATCCGCGGCAGTGAGCACAGCACCGATCACTTCTACAACGGCGACTTCTACGGCTGCAATACGAATGCCCCGTACATCGTGTCGCAGGGCCTCCTCGATGCCCCGGACGTGAAGGCGTGGCGCTACGACGGTGGGCTGCGCACGGCCGCTTCGAACAACCCCGGCGGACCGGCGAGGCCCCAGTGGTGGGGACATGCGCGCCAGACCGACTACGACGGGCCCACCGGTCGGTACTCCTGGACGTGCCGTGGGCTGCCGGCCAACACGACGAGCACCAGCGCCAATACCGGGGGCGACACCTACTGGCAGACGGTCAATTCGGGCACCGGCTTCCGCGGGGATGCCGGATCGACGGACCGAGCCGACCGCGCATCCGGCATCGCTCCCGAGTGCCAGGACGTCAACCTCGATGGCATCACCCTCACCACGCGCTACTCCATCTCCAAGCGCGGTGGACTCGAGGCACGCAATGACCAGGTCA
>JAULZJ010000369.1:0-2686 GCA_032117435.1 Candidatus Nanopelagicales bacterium
GGTCGTCGTCGATCCCCTTGCGCATCTTGATCGTGACGGGGACGCGACCATTCGCAGCAGTGACGGCCGCGACGACGATGTCGGCGAAGAGATCGCGTTTCCACGGCAGCGCGCTGCCTCCGCCCTTACGCGTGACCTTGGGCACGGGGCAGCCGAAGTTGAGATCCACGTGGTCGGCCATGTTCTCATCGGCCACCATGCGCACGGCCTCCCCGACGACCACTGGGTCGACGCCGTACAACTGGACCGACCGGGGCGACTCATCGGCGTCGAAACGCACCATGTCGAGCGTGGCCACATGTCGCTCGATCAGCGCCCGTGAGGTCACCATCTCGCTGACATAGAGCCCGGCGCCCTGCTCTCGGCAGAGGCGTCGGAAGGCACGATTGGTGATCCCCGCCATCGGAGCAAGCACGACTGGAGGATCGACCACCAGGCCACCGGCCACGAGGGGAGTCATGCACACCATTGTGGGGGGTGCGCACCGCTCAGCCTGTCCGCCCCGGCCTCGCTAGGCTGACGCGTGATTCCCCCAGTGCCCCCCACGAACCCCCAGTGCCCCTCACGAACAAGGAGACCCGTGTCGGATCGCGATCCCGTGCGGATGGATTCCATCGACGATGCAATCAAGGCCATCGCTGATGGCCGTGCCGTCATCGTGGTCGATGACGAGGGACGCGAGAACGAGGGAGACTTGATCTTCGCCGCCGAAAAGGCGACGAGCGACATCACGACTTTCATGATTCGTCACACAAGTGGCTACATATGCGTGGGCATGATGGGTGACGATCTCGACCGCCTGCACCTCCCACCCATGACGGTGATCAATGAGGATCGCAAGGGCACGGCCTACGCGATCACCGTCGATGCGCGCGATGTCGCTTCCACGGGCATCTCCGCCGCGGACAGGGCCATCACCATCCGGACGCTCGGTAGCGAGGAGACAGGTCCCGGAGATCTCACGCGCCCGGGGCATGTCATGCCGCTGCGCGCCGTGCCGGGAGGCGTGCTCCGCAGGCCAGGTCATACCGAGGCGGCGGTCGATCTCGCCGCACTCGCGGGCCTGCATCCCTCGGGTGCGCTCTGCGAGATGGTCAATGACGACGGCACCATGATGGACGCCGCGCAGTGCCGAGCCTTCGCGGATGAGCACGGGCTTCTCCTGGTCTCGATCGCCGACCTCATCCGTCACCGCGGAAAGTCCGAGCGACTCATCGAGCGTGGAGCCGCGACGCCCCTTCCTACAGAGCACGGCGACTTTACGATCATCGGCTTCCGCAGTCTCGTGGACGACTCCGAGCATGCCGCGATCGTCGCCGGTGACCTCACCACTGGTGAGGACGTGCTCGTCCGCGTCCATGTCGAGTGCCTCACCGGTGATGCACTTCATTCACTGGGTTGTCGCTGCGGGGTTCGGCTTCGGGAGTCCCTCGAGCGCATTGCCGCCGAGGGGCGCGGAGTGGTCCTCTACCTCAAGCCACCCGCGTCCGGCGCCACACTCCTCGGTGGCCACACCTCGACATCGGGGACCGGCGATTCCCTCGACTACGGGCTCGGTTCGCAGATCCTCGCGGATCTGGGCGTGCGAAGCATGCGCCTTCTTACCGGTTCCCCCGATCGGCGCTACAGCCTCGACGGCTTCGGCCTCGAGGTCGTCGGGACCATCGAACTCAACTAGTGCACGATGCCACCTAGGACAGCACGGCGCGCGCCGACGACAGATCTGTCACCAGTACGTTGATCCAGCCGCCCCGCAGTGCGGCTCGAATCGCCGCAACCTTGGCAGGCCCCCCCGCCACTGCGATTCTGCGGGGAATGCGCCGGAAGATCGCAAGGTCGATGCCGACGACTCGATCGTCTAGATCACTCGCGACCGGATTGCCGAATTCGTCGATGAAGCGCAAACATATATCGCCCACAGCGCCTCGTCGCATCAACTCCGCCTGCTCGGTCGCCCCCCATGCGTTGCCACTCTCTCGCAGCAGAGGTGAGGGATCGATCGACCCGATGCCGACGAGGGCCGCGGAGGCCGCAGACCACATCGTCACGACCGGGGCGAGGGCAGGATCGTCAATGAGAGCATCGCGGGCGGCCCTCGAGGCAAGGGCAGCCGGAGCAGGTAGAGCCACGGGTCGCGCACCCATCGCCTCCGCGAGGAGGCTGAGGAGGCGAGCCGCCTCGGCCTGCACGCGCAGATCGCCATGGCCGCCCACCATCTGTACGACCTGCCCACCCTGACCACCCGACAACAGGGGTACCAGGGCCGAAGCGGCACCTAGGAGCGTGGCTGACCAGGAGGAGATCCCCAGGATGGGCGCGGTCGACAGTGTGGCCTGGAGATAGGTGGCCGCCCGCGAGCCGAGGTCCGCTGCACGATCCCGACCCTCCGGCGCATCGTCGACCACGACCGCATCGAGCAGTCCATAGGCATCTCGAAGCGACTCCTCGAGAGCGCTATGCACGCCAGCGGGCGGGATGACCGTCGTCCGGACGATTCCCGTCGCGCGGGCACGCGCGAGCAGACGCGACACGGTTGGCTGGGACAAGCTAAGGCGCTCCGCGATTTCCGACTGACGCATGCCGCTCTCGTAATAGAGCAGCGCAACCTTCGTCATGAGTTGGGATGATCCCCACTGCACATCACCTGCCATCAGCGATGACCTATCACCTCGCGCGCAGCAGACGC
>JAULZJ010000370.1:0-2936 GCA_032117435.1 Candidatus Nanopelagicales bacterium
ACCGTCGCTCCAGTCCTGCTGGACGATCCAGTCGATGAGATCGACACCATCGCGGGCATCGTGGACGAACTGATGGAAGTCCCCTTGCGAATCGCCACGGCCGCGCACATCGGCCACGACGTACCCGAGGCCGGCGCGGGCCAGCGATTGGCCGACGTCATGCATGATGTCGGTCGTGTAGGGCGTGAGTTCCACTCCGACCGGGACGCGCCCGGGACCGGATCGCGGCAGATACACCACCGCGTGCAACTCGATCCCATCGCGCACGGTGACGAAGACATGGCGCATGCGGACGCCGTGACTGGGGCCACGGGCAGCCTCGATGCTGCTGGGGACGGGCACTGCGGGTGACTCCTTAACGTAAGTTTCTTAGGCAATAACGCTAGCGGCCGCGCGGGCACTCGGAACCCCCTTCACAAATTCCATAAGATTGTTATGCTCTGTCCATGGGTGCGCCCGCCTCCGTCGAGCCCTGGCACATGGGCCATGAGGAGGTCGTGCTGTGCCAGGAACCCGATTCCGGCTACCGGGCGATCCTCGCGATTCACTCCACCGTGCTCGGGCCCGCCACCGGGGGCACGCGCATGTGGTCCTACTCATCGACCGCCGAGGCCCTCACCGATGCACTCCGCCTGTCGCGCGGCATGACCTACAAGAACGCCGCAGCGGGGCTCGCGCTCGGCGGCGGCAAGGCCGTCATCATCGCTCCGGATGAGCCCTTCGATCGCGAGGAGCTCTTCCGCGCGCATGGTCGCGCCGTCGAGCGCCTCGGCGGTCGCTTCATCACCGCCGAGGACGTCGGGACGTCGCCCGCCGACTTCGAGGTGGCCGCGCGCGAGACGCAGTGGGTCGCCGGAATCGACGGGCGGGGCGGCGATCCCTCGCCGTGGACGGCGCGCGGCGTGATGGCCGGACTCCTCGCCGCCGCGGAGCATCGCTGGGGCAGCGACGATCTCGACGGACGCACCGTGGCTCTGCAGGGCTGCGGCAACGTGGGCGCTGCATACGCCCGGCAGCTGGTCGCAGTGGGCGCCCGCGTCGTCCTCGCCGATCGCGACACCGGGCGCGCAGAGGGTCTCGCCGACGAGATCGGGGCGACGACCGTCGCGCCGGAGGCGATCTACGACGTCGAGGCCGACATCTTCGCCCCGTGCGCCCTCGGATCGATCCTGGACGACGAGACCATCCCGCGTCTGCGGGTCGACGTCATCGCGGGAGCCGCAAACAACCAACTCGCGACAGACCGGCACGCGGTTGCCCTGGCCGAGCGCGACATCCTCTACGCGCCCGACTTCGTCATCAATGCCGGCGGGGTGATCTCGGGCAGCGTCGCACTGCTCAACGAGACCGATGAGGCGATGGTGCGGCGCGTGGACGGCATCAGGGACACGATGGACGAGATCCTCGAGCATGCCGCACGCGATCGCATCACCACCCTGCGCGCCGCTGAGATGCGCGCAGAGCACGCACTGGAGAACGCACGGAAGGACAGATCATGACCCGCCACGACCGCACCTGGACGACTCAGCCTGCTGCCGCCGCACTCACAGCCCAGGTCCTCGACGACGCACTCCGGCGCGTGCCCGCGGCCGCCGATCTCGCGGGACGACTTCGCGCTGACATCGGTGTCCGCCTCATCGACATCCTCGACTACATCTGGCTGCCTGACGGAGCAGACGTCAGCGACTTTCGCGCCGCGGGATGGGAGGCGGACCCCCAGGACCCCGCGGTGATGCGCAATCCGACCGGACTCTTCCCCACGCTGCTCATCGGCGGCACGACGACGCGCATCGGCTTCAAGGTCGAGTACGTCCACGAGTTCATCGCAGCGCAGGGGCTCACCGCTTCCCCCGAGGGGCTCATGCACGCCCCCTTCCGTCGCGTGCTCTTCGCCGAGGCTGACGGAGTTGCCTTCGAGGCTGTGGAGCGACGCGGATCGACCGGCTTCGAGCCCGAGGATCCCTCCGCCGAGACCCTGCGAGCAGCACAGTTGCACCTGCAGTACTTCCGCACCCGCCGACGCTCCTTCGATGACCTCGGCGCAGGCTTCGACGCGACCGACGCTCTGGTTGAGCGCGCGGTTGCCGACCTCGGACCCAACTGGGCGTGCTGGCTCTGGCTGCGCGCCGAGCGCGAGTACTGGGAGTCGCGCAACCAAGCCGGTCGCATCCAGAAGGCTCGGCAGGACGCGCACGGCATCGGCTGGGCCAACCAGGACCACCACACCTACGACAGCTCACGCGAGTGGTTCCACCGCTGCGTGAAGGTCCTCGAGATGCTGGGCTTCGAGTGCCGTGAGCTCTTCTACGCCGGAGATGCAGCCGGCTGGGGGTCGCAGATCCTCGAGCAGCCCGCGATCGGCAGCGTCATCTTCGCCGACATCGACCTCGCACCCGACGAGTTGGACATCGACTTCGCCCACATGCAGCTGCACCCACTCCCCTTCCTGCGTCGCGCCGGCCTGTGGTGCGGTCTGCACGGCGAGTCCATGTTCGAGGCGGGTATCAACCACCTCGAGTGCATGTACGACCACACGCTCATGGCCCGCAGCCTCGAGGCGGACGGCATCCGCTTCATGCAGCCGTTCTCGGACTTCCCGCACCTCTATCAGGCGCTCACCGAGGGCGAGTGGTGGGCGGTGGATCCGGCACGGGTGGATCGGCTCGAGAACGCCGGCTACATCTCCGCTGAGCAGGCCGAGGACTTCCGCCTCAACGGCTCCATCGGCTCGCACCTGGAGAACCTCGAGCGCAATGACGGCTTCAAGGGCTTCAATCAGCCGGGGATCGATGGCGTCCTGCGAGTCCTCGACCCGCGCAAGAACCTCGTGGGCAGCTGACTGAAGCCGTGCGCATCGAGTCCGTCACGATCCACCGTGTTGCTCTCCCCCTCGTGCGTCCCTTCCGCACGTCCTTCGGCATCGAGTACGACAAGGA
>JAULZJ010000371.1:0-3215 GCA_032117435.1 Candidatus Nanopelagicales bacterium
GCTGCTTAACGAACGGATTGTCCGGCGCGGAGTTCTTGACGATCAGCTGGCGTTGCGTGAGGAAGGTCGACGCGGTCATCAGGATGATGAGAATCATCGACAGGACGCGCGTATTGAGCGGGTTGAATCCATCAGCCGCGACCTCATCGGCGCCCATGAAGTAGCCGTACAGCGGCACCCCGAAGATCGATGCATCGTGGGCCTGGGGCAAAAGTGCGGAGTACTGCGCCCAGGCGAAGACTCCGGGGGCCTCGTACTCAGGGTTGTCCGGGTTGTACATCGCGATGCCCTGAAGCACTGTGAACAGGGCGAAGAAGATGGGGGCCTGCAGCAGGATCGGCAGGCATGATGCCAACGGATTGGTCCCCGTCTCGCGGTAGATCTTCATCATCTCCTGCGACTGCTTCTCGCGATCGCCGGCGTACTTCTTCTGAATCTCCTTGATGCGCGGCTGGATGATCTGCATATTCCGCTGCGCCTTGATCTGCTTCACAAAGAGCGGGATCAGCAGGATGCGGATGACCACAACGAGGCCCACGATCGACAACGTCCAGGTCCAGCCGCTCGCGGGATCCATACCAGCGGCGGAGAAGAGCGCGTGGAACTGCACCAGGATCCAGCTAACGCCGGTGGCCAGCCAATCAATGATGAACACACGCGCTCCCAGGACAGGCGGCACTGCGCCGCTACGGAAGGGTATTAGGCGACGATGGCGTCGGCGACGCGCGGGGTGCCATCAGGGTGGATTTCCGGTCGCCATGCACCCTTGGCAGGCACGGGATCCAACCCCCCTCGCGAGAAGGGGTTGCAGCGCAGCACACGCCATCCGGTCAGCAGTGCCCCTTTGGCCGCTCCGTGGACCTGCAGTGACTCGAAGCCGTACGCCGAGCAACTCGGGTGATAGCGACAAGTCGGAGGAAGCACGGGAGAGATCGTGTGGCGGTAGACCCAGATCAGGCCCAGGAGGAGTGATCGGATCGGCCAGCCCAGCCACCACATCACCTGCCCCGGACCCGACCTCGGCGTGAGTCCTCTAGGTGCGGGCCTCAGGGAGGTGATCCGCGAAAGTGAGCGCTCGAGATCGTCCTGCAGGTCAGCGCTTGAGGCAGTCGCCGCTTCCGGCATGGCGCGCACGACGATGTCGGTGCCGGCCGGAAGTCGCTCAAGAAGGGGCGGCATGAGTGCGCGCAACCGGCGTACCACCCGGTGGCGGGCCACGGAGTCCCCGACCGCTTTACTCACGGCAAAGGCCGCCCGAGACGTGCCGGACGAGCCATCGCCCAGTTGAACGTGTACGACGACAGAGCCGCGCCGGGCCCGCTGACCATGACGAATCGTCCGAGAGATCTCGGAGCGGGAGTTGAGGCGATAGCGCGCGGGCAGCACGGTCGACCTGCCCGTCGAGGATCAGGCGGAGAGGCGGGCGCGGCCCTTGCCGCGGCGGGCGGCGAGAATGGCGCGGCCGGCGCGGGTGCGCATGCGAGCACGGAAGCCATGGGTGCGCGCCCGACGACGGTTGTTGGGCTGGAAGGTGCGCTTCGACATGTGCTGCTCCTGCTCGATAACGGACGCGGTCTATCCCGCGAGCCTCATGAGGGTACCCGTGCGGCCCAAGGGGATCAAATCCGGACTACTCGGACGTGATCCACAGCAAGGATCAGGTGGCTCTTGAGTCATCCACAGACTCCGACTAGGGTTCACCGGGCTAGCACCGCGTCATGGGCATTCCACAATCTGTGGACAACTTGTGGGAAGCGTGTGACATGCGTGATTGGGGAGGAAAGCCATGGAAACTACCGCCGAATTGGCCGAGTTGTGGGTCAAAACCCTCGAATCACTCAGCGATGGCACCCTCACTCCCCAGCAGCGAGCCTTCGTATCCCTGACCCGTCCGCTCGGGCTCGTTGAGGACACGGCCCTCATCGCCGCCCCGAATGACTTCACCAAGGACGTGCTGGAGACCCGCCTCCGGCCGGTCGTGACCGCAGCGCTCGCCGCGCAGCTCGGCCGCGACATTCGCTTGGCCGTCACCGTGGACCCCGGCATCGCCGCTCCCCCGAGTGAGGACGAGATCGATGAGGTCGCCGACGCGACGTACCCGGTGGAGGCCGATCCCACCGAGGGGCAGTCCGATCGACCCGGCACCGGCTCGCCGGGCCCCAGCGGTGACCGCGTCGCTGCCCGGAGCGAGGACGGTCGCCTCAACGCCAAGTACACCTTCGATACCTTCGTCATCGGCTCCTCTAATCGATTCGCTCACGCCGCCGCCGTCGCTGTCGCCGAGCAGCCCGCCAAGGCCTACAACCCACTCTTCGTCTACGGCGGGTCCGGCCTCGGCAAGACCCACCTCCTCCACGCCATCGGCCACTATGCGCGCACGCTGTACAAGGGAACCCGTGTGCGGTACGTCAGTTCGGAGGAATTCACCAACGAGTTCATCAACTCGATTCGCGATGACAAGTCCTCCGCATTCCAGCGGCGCTACCGCGACATCGACATCCTGCTCGTCGACGACATCCAGTTCCTGTCCGGCAAGGTGCAGACGCAGGAGGAGTTCTTCCATACCTTCAATACCCTGCACAACGCCAACAAGCAGATCGTCATCACGTCGGATCTTGCTCCCAAGCAGCTGCAGGACTTCGAGGATCGAATGCGCTCACGCTTCGAGTGGGGCCTCACCACCGATGTCCAGCCCCCCGACCTCGAGACACGTATTGCGATCCTGCGCAAGAAAAACGCCCAGGAGCGCCTCCAGGCACCGCCCGAGGTCCTGGAGTTCATCGCATCGAAGGTCTCGAGCAATATCCGTGAACTCGAGGGCGCACTCATCCGGGTCACGGCGTTCGCCTCGCTCAATCGGTCCGCGGTGGACCTCGGACTTGCTGAGCTCGTGCTCAAGGACCTCTTCCCCGCGGAGGCCGGCCCTGAGATCACCGCCGCAGAGATCATGACGGCCGCAGCCGCCTACTTCGGCGTCACCGTCGATGACCTGTGCGGCACATCTCGCTCCCGCGTCCTCGTGACCGCCCGTCAGATCGCGATGTACCTCTGCCGCGAACTCACCGATTTGTCTCTGCCCAAGATCGGGCAGGCCTTCGGTGGCCGAGACCACACGACCGTCATGCACGCCGATCGCAAGATCCGTCAGCTCATCGGCGAACGCCGGAGCCTCTACAACCAGGTAGCCGACCTCACCGCCCGGATCAAGTCCCAAT
>JAULZJ010000372.1:0-9486 GCA_032117435.1 Candidatus Nanopelagicales bacterium
CTAAGCCACGCGCTGTGGCAGGAGGCCTCGCTTCGCTATCCAGAGCCGAGGCTCTCGGGTGTGCTGGCGCTCCTCGCCCGCGACCCGACATTCCTTCCGCTGCCGGCCGCGTCGGTCATCGTCATCGGCTATCTCGGGGCGACATCTCTGGCCTACGGGCCCCTACTCGGGATCCTGCTCGTCCTCGCGCTGGGCGGTCTGGCATTCCTCATCCTGAGTGCGGGCAACGCTGCCATCAGGGCCTGGCGCCCGGGTCGTCACGCGGTCTACTTCGTGGCCGTGTGCTCCCTTCAAGCAGCCACTCTGGTCCTTGCCTACGGCCCGGCGCGCGTCGAGGGCACTCCTGTGCCCACAGCCCTTGTCGCCGGCTCGATCATGGGCACGCTCATCGCGGTCCTACTCACATCCGCGATCGCCTCTCTCGACGCGTCCCGCGCCGCGGTCATGTCCCAGTTGCAGACCCAACTCAACAGCGAGCAGTTGCTGCAGACAGCCCGCAGTCGATCGCGCTCCCTGGCCTTGCGTGAGCTCGCCAAGGAACTCCATGGCACGGTCCAGACGCGACTCATCGCCTGCTCCAGCGCGATCGAATTGTCCGCGGCCCAGGGTGACTCGGCCGGGTGCCTGCGCGCCCTGGCAGAAGCTGTCCGCATCCTCGACCAGGTTCGCGCACGGGAGGAGGCAACGGTGGCGGAACAGCTCGAGGCCATCGCGACCTCGTGGAATCCGATCTGCACGGTGACGCTCGCCATCGATCCGGAGGTCGGGCACCTGATGCACCAGGACACCATCCGAGTGGTGGAGGAGGCGATCGGCAACGCCTATCGCCACGGGGCCGCCGGGAAGGTCGATGTCACCGTCACACGTGTGGACGACGGGATCGAGGTGCGCGTGCTCGACGATGGGCTGGGGCCCGGAGGCGGATTGCCCGGACTCGGGTCGGATCTGCTCGCGCGTGCGACACGGGGACAGTTCGGTCTGAACCCGGCGCCCGGGGGCGGCGCCGAGTTGGTCGCCAGGCTGCCCGCCGAGGCCTGATCGCCCACGACCTGGGTACCCTGTCCAGGATGCGACAGAGAGGGCCAGCCGGCCCTCCCCGGGAGGGAGTGACAACGTGCCGGAGTCCAAGGGGCGCAAGCGCGACGACTACACCCCACCTCCTGACAAGACCGAACGCAAGGCGGTCAAGATCGGTTCTGCACCGTGGGTGGCACCCACCATGGTGGGGCTCTTCGTCTTCGGCCTGCTGTGGATCGTCGTCTTCTACATCGCCGGCCCGGACATCCCCTTCATGAATTCCGTGGGCGGCTCCTACAACGCGCTCGTCAACGTGCTCATCGGCTTCGCCTTCATCACCGCGGGATTCGTCGTCTCGACCAAGTGGCGATAGGCGTCTAGGCACGCTGTGACGCGCATCCTCGTCATCGACAACTACGACTCCTTCGTCTTCAACCTGGTGCAGTACCTAGGCCAGTTGGGAGTCGACGTAGATGTTCGCCGCAATGATGAGGTGACGGTCGCCGAGGCCCGCCAATACGACGGCATCCTCATCTCACCGGGTCCAGGCACTCCGGAGGACGCCGGTGTCTGCATGGACGTGGTGCGCGAATGCTCGGGCGAGGTGCCGATCCTCGGAGTCTGCCTGGGCCACCAGGTCATCGCCGCCGTGTACGGCGGTGTCGTCGATCGTGCACCCGAGCTCCTGCACGGGAAGACCTCGCAGGTGGAGCACCGGGGCGAGGGTGTCCTCGCCGGGCTTCCCGAGCCCTTCACAGCGACGCGCTATCACTCCCTGGCCGTGCGCCCCGATTCCGTGCCCGAGGTGCTCGAGGTCACCGGGCAGACCGACAGCGGCGTGATCATGGCCCTGCGCCACCGCGAGATGCCTGTCGAGGGCGTGCAGTTCCACCCGGAGTCGGTGCTGACGGAGGGCGGCCACCAGCTCCTGGCCAATTGGCTCGTGGTGTGCGGTGATGCCGATGCACCGCGGCGCGCGGCCGGTCTCGCACCGATCGTCGGCTAGTCGCGTACGACTCCCGGCACCTCGCGGTATCCCACGCCGATGACGACGGGCACCTTCGTCGCCGATCGCCCCGAGACGATGACCTGGTACGTGCCACGACGGGCCGCTTCCGCCAGGCGCGCGAGGTAGAGATAGGACGTGGCCGAGTACGGCTCGTAGAACGGCGTCCGCTCCGTGATGGCCATCGTCGTACGCCGGCCTGCAGGATCGATGACCGTGACGAGAGGAAGCTGGCTCGATCCGAGCCGATTGACGGGGGCTCGATCCGGGATCAGCAGTTGGATCTCCAGGCGCTGGCCCTGCTGCATGCCCACGCGCAGGCCACGGGTCGTGCCCTGACGGACGGTTGCGTAGACCGCGAAGGAGACAGTGCCGTCGACGAGGAGAGGCCCTCGGGCAGGCGTGCCGTCAGCGGCGGTGAGGCGCACGGGCTGATGAGCCGAGGCAGGCGGGGCCGCGATGAGGGACGCGCAGGCCAGGGACAGGCCAAGAGCTAGAGCCACTCCACGTCGACTCACGCGTGCTCCGACCACGCTGTCAGTATGGGGCGCATGGTCTCCGACCGCGACCAGGGGCTCTTCGAGGCGGTCGTCTCCGTGGCGCCCGGCCTGGAGTTGACATCGACGCTGCGCCGCATCGTGCAGGAGGCTGTCAATCTGTCGGATGCGACGTAGCTCCGGCCAAAATGCAGCTGGAGAGAGCCTCGTCATCGGCATAGGACGCGGGCATGAGGCAGCGGGTGTCGGGCATCGTGTCGCCGATCACGGCGAAGGGACGCTCCGGCGCCCGATCTGGTGACCATCGAGAAGGGACACCTGGACCGCCATAGGCCAAGTGTGGCATTCGCACAATCGAGTCGGTCCGAATGGGCGCGCATTGCTTCCCTGTCCGCCGCGCGGGTGCTTGGATATGTGCGGGCTCACGAGGCCCGCGACGAAGGGGTCCACACCATGACCGATGACGTCATCCAATTGCTCACGCCTGACGGTGACCTGGTCCAGCATCCGGACTATCCGCTGGACGTGGATGCCGACCTGCTGCGTCGGCTCTATCGCGACATCGTGCTCACGCGACGCACGGACATTGAGTCGACCGCCCTGCAGAGGACGGGCGAACTCGGCCTGTGGTGTCCCGTGCTGGGGCAGGAAGGCGCCCAGGTGGGTGCGGGCCACGCCATGCGCCCGAGCGACTACGGCTTCACGACGTACCGCGAGGTCGGGCTTTTCCACGTGCGTGGAGTCGACCCGGTCGATTTGCTGCACCTCTATCGCGGTGTGAGCCATGCCAGCTGGGATCCGCAACGCGTGGGGCTTGGACTCTTCACCATCGTGATCGGATCGCATGCACTGCACTCCGTGGGCTACGCCATGGGCATCCAGCGGGATGGTGCAGACGAGGCTGTCCTGTCGTGCTTCGGCGACGGCGCGACGAGCACGGGCGATGTGCACGAGGCCATGGTCTTCGCGACCGCCTTCCATGCACCCGTCGTCTTCTTCGTGCAGAACAATCAGTGGGCCATATCGGTGCCTGTCGCACGTCAGACTCGGGCGTCGCTTGCGAGGAGGGCGGCCGGATATGGCATGCCTTCTGTGCGCATTGATGGCAATGACGTGCTGGCGAGTCTCGCCGTCACGCGAGCGTTGCTCGACCGAGCCCGCGATGGGTCGGGCCCGGCATTCATCGAAGCTGTCACCTACCGTCGGGGGCCGCACACCACTTCGGATGATCCGACGCGATATCGCGATGAGAGCGAGCTCCAGCACTGGGAGGCCCTCGACCCACTCGACCGGCTGCGACGACACATGGTCAAGACCGGTGCACTCGACGAAGCCTTTGTCGTCGACGTTGATGCCGAAGCCGATGCGCTTGGCGTGCGAGTGCGCGAGGCGATCCGGGGCATGGAGGATCCGGATCCGCTAGGCATGTTCGACCATGTCTATGCCGAGCCGCATCCGCAGGTGACGGCGGATCGCGCGGCGATGTCCGCGTACCTCGCCGCGGGGGAGGCGTCATGACCTCCATGACGATGGTCCAGGCGCTCAACGCCGGACTGCGCCGGGCCATGGACAACGACCCCAAGGTCCTCCTCATGGGCGAGGACATCGGACCGCTGGGTGGTGTCTTCCGCGTCACCGACGGCTTGCAGAAGGATTTCGGCGAGGACCGGGTCATCGATGCGCCCCTGGCCGAGAGTGGCATCGTGGGCACTGCCGTAGGTCTCGCGATGCGCGGCTACCGGCCCGTGCTCGAGATCCAATTCGACGGATTCGTCTACCCGGCCTTCGACCAGATCGTCACGATGGTGGCCAAGCATCACTATCGATCAGGTGGGATCACGACGATGCCGATAGTCATCCGCATTCCCTACGGTGGTGGCATCGGGGCAGTGGAGCATCACAGCGAGTCGCCCGAGGCCTACTTCGCGCACACTCCCGGCCTGCGTGTGCTGACGCCGGCGGACGCGGCGGAGGCCTACGTCACGATCCAGCAGGCCATCGCCAGCGATGACCCCGTCATCTATCTCGAGCCCAAGCGGCGCTACTGGGATCGGGCCGAGGTCGATGATGTGTCTCCCATCAGCGGCTCGCCCTGGACCTCGCGCGTCCTGCGTACGGGTGCCGACGTCACCCTCGTCGCATATGGACCCATGGTGCGCACCTGCCTCGAAGCGGCCGATGCGGCGTCGGAGGACGGCGTGGAGTGCTCCGTCATCGACTTGAGGTCGCTGTCCCCCCTGGATCTCGGCCCCGTCGTGGACGACGTGCGCTCTACGGGCAGGTGCATCGTCGTGCACGAGGCACCCGTGGTGCTCGGGGTAGGCGCGGAAGTCGCTGCCACGGTGACCGAGCAATGCTTCTTCCGCCTAGAGGCACCTGTCGCGCGTGTAGGTGGGGCGTACATCCCCTATCCGCCGAATAGGTATGAGCAGCACTACCTCCCCGATGTCGACCGCGTGCTCGACGCCATCGACCAGGTGACCGCACCATGAGTGTGCGCGAGTTCCCCCTTCCCGACGTTGGCGAGGGCCTCACGGAGGCCGAGATCGTCGGCTGGCGCATTGCGGTTGGCGATGAGATCAGCGTCAACCAGGCGGTAGTCGATATCGAGACGGCCAAGGCTGTCGTCGAGTTGCCCAGTCCTTTCACCGGGCGGGTCACCGCGCTCCTCGTCGAGCCCGGCGCGGTCGTGCCGGTGGGTACGCCGATCCTCGCGGTCGAGGTCAGCGACCGCGAGCCGGTCCTCGTCGGCTACGGCGTCGGCCACGCGACCGGTCGACGCCGCCGTCTGCGGGGCGCGCCCAACCTCGCTGACGCCGTCCAATCGGATGACGCCGTCGAATCGCCGGTGGCTCCGGCAGGCAGGGTGCTGGCGAAGCCCCCCGTACGCGCCCTAGCGCGCGAGCTGGCCGTCGACCTCGCCCGCGTCACTCCGACCGGCCCACGGGGCGACGTCACTCGCGATGACGTGCGCCGCGCCTCCCGAGTCGACGCTCCGGCCGCCATTCCATCGACGGGAGTGCTCGCCAGCGGCCACGTCGTCGACGCCGAGCGGCCGGTGCGTGGCGAGCGCATCCCGGTGCGCAGCGTGCAGCGGCAGATGGCGCAGGCGATGGTGCGCTCCATGGCGACGGCGCCGCACGTGACGGAGTGGGTCGATGTCGACGTGAGCGCGACGATGGCGCTTGTCCGACGGCTGCGCGAGGACCCGGAGTTCGCTGAAGTCCGCGTCACGCCACTCACGATCGCGGCCACCGCCGTCATCCATGCGGCGCGCCGTACTCCCATCGTCAACGCCTCATGGATCGACCTGCCGGATGGATCCGCGGAGATCGAGCTCTATCCCTTCGTCAATCTCGGTCTTGCCGTCGCCAGCGATCACGGACTCGTCGTACCCAATGTGCGCGATGCGGGCTCGCTCTCCCTCGCCGGACTCGCACGGGCCATCACCGAGCTTACGGAGCGTGCGCGTGCACGACGTCTCACACCCGCGGACTCGACCGAGGGCACCATCACCATCACCAATATCGGTGTCTTCGGCATCGACGGCGGCACGCCCATCCTCAACCCTGGCGAGGCAGCGATTCTTGCCCTGGGCCGCATTGTCGATCGGCCGTGGGCTGTCGATGGCGGGCTCGCGGTGAGGCCCGTCATGCAGTTGTCCCTGTCCTTCGACCATCGCATCGTCGATGGTGCGGCCGGCTCGACCTTCCTCTCCGATGTGGCGTCCTACCTGCAGTCGCCGCCCCTGTGACGCTGAGTCCGTCGATGATCGGGACGCTCCTGGTCGCGCTGCACTAGCGTGACCCCATGGCCGAGCCACTCCCCGAAGATGCGAGCTTCGACGATCTGCTTGCCGCGTGGCGATCAGCCTCCGCGGACTTCATCGATCTAGTCACTCCGCTGTCCCAGGCGGAGTGGGATGCACCCACGGCACTGCCCGGCTGGAGCGTCGGCGACATAGTCGCTCACGTCAGCTGGATCGAGGGCATGCTGATCGGCGAGATCGACGCACCGCATGAGCCGGACTGGGATTCACTCCCGCATGCCGTGACGGACTTCGGCCGCGTGACGGAGGTGCCGGTCGACCTGCGTCGCTCGTGGACGCGTGAGGCCGTCCTCATCGAGATGGCTGACCGGGTCGCACGGCGTACGGCTGACCTCGAGGCCGGATCGCGGGATGCTGCCCAGGAGGTCATGGGCCCGCTCGGGCCGGCGCCACTAGGCCGGGTGCTGCGCATGCGCACCCTCGACACCTGGGTCCACGAGCAGGACATCCGAGACGCCCTCGGCAGGCCCGGGCACCTCGATTCGGCGGGTGCACAGGCCACGGCGTCGCAGTTGCTCCCCGGCCTGGGCAAGGTGTGGGCCAAGCTCGCGGGCGCACAGCCGGGCGATGTGCTCGACGTGCGCATCACCGGCCCCGGCATCGAGGGCGGCGCCGTTGTCGTTGTGGGTGACGATGGACGAGCGCGCATGGTGCACGACGACCTCCTGGATCAGGCCGGCGCCGCGTCCGTGACGCTGTCGATGCCATGGCCGGCGTACCTCGCGCTGTCCTGTGGTCGGGGCGATCCCTCGCCGTGGCGCGAGCAGGTGCAGATCACCGGGGATCTAGCCCTCGCCGCGCGGACGCTCGATCAGTTCCGGGTGATGATCTAGCGGCGATCCCCAAGCACGGGGAATGACTCGCGCCACTGGGCAGATTGCGCCGGCTCGACATCGGCGAAGAGGACGGTCTCCTCGCTGCCTGCCTCGGCGATGACGTTGCCCTGGGGATCGACGACGATGGAGTGGCCGCCGAGGGTGATGTCTGCGTGGCTGCCGACCCCGTTGCAGGCGACCAGCCAGGCGAGGTCCTCGATCGCGCGGGCACGCGCAAGGACGCGCCAGTGCTCGATGCGCGGCGTCGGCCAGCCCGAGGACAGCAGGAAGGTCTCCGCTCCCGCATCCACGAGATCCCTGAACATCTCGGGGAATCGCAGGTCGTAGCAGGTCGCGATCCCCGTCGCACCCAGCGGCGTCTCTGCGACGACGAGGGCATCGCCGGCCGACATCAGCGTGCGCTCACCGGTCGCGAATCCAAAGAGGTGTCGCTTGCGGTACGTCGCGACGATCCCGCCATCGGGACCGATGAGGACGGCCGTGTTGAACGTGCGTCCGTCGGGAAGTCGCTCGGCGTACGACCCGGCGTGCACCCAGGTGCCCGTTTCAGCCGCGAGTGCGCGTATGCGGCTGAGCGGCGGGGAGTCCAGCGGAGCGGCCACCTCGCGTGCGAGCGGGAGATCGAATGCACCGGAGATCCATAACTCGGGCAGTACGGCGATGTCGGCCTGCGGCAGGACCTCCGTGAGCATGCGGATCACACGCTCAATGCGGTCCTGCGGTGCCTCGCTGGCTTCGGAGGCGACTTGGAGGAGTGCGACCCGGCTCACGCGCCTAGGTTACGCGCTGGGCATCCCCGCGGCCTCGAGGTCGCTGAAGCCACCGTCGAGGTCGTAGAGGTGCATGAAGCCCATGCCGGCCATCTCGGCCGTCGCGACCGCGGAGCGGTTGCCGGAACGGCAGTAGATGGCGTAGGTCACGCTGGGATCGAGCGCGCTCACCTGGGCGGTGAAGTCGGCCGACTCGACGGGGATATTGAGCGCGCCCCGGACATGTCCGGCGTTGAACTCCTCGGGAGTCCGTACGTCGATGATGACCGTGCCGGGGCTCTGCGCTGCCTGCATCCACTCAGGCACGCCCACGCGCACGGGGGAGGCGGGCTGGGAGGCCGCGGTCGTCGGGGCGGGAGTCGCCTCGGCGCTGCTGCCGCAGGCCGCGAGACCCGGGGTCAGGAGGAGGGCACCGGCAAGGGCGATGGGGGCGAAGCGTCGAATCTGCATACCCCCCAGGGTATCAGGTACCCTGCTGGGATCGCTCGTCGAGGGCTACGGGCTCACTCGTCGTCGGTCGTGGCGGCGAACTCGGCGATGCTGGCGCTGAGCGCCGCAGCCCATTCGCGGGCGAGCATCCTGTCGCTTAGGCGGACGGGCGAGATCTCGTCCGGTTCGAACATGACCTGCTGCACCCCCATGGCGAAGAACAGGCGCCACATCACATCCAGCCGGCGCTGGGCATCGGCATTCGAGGGGTCAGCCATGAAGCGGCTTGTCAGGTGCACGAGCGACTCGCGAAAGCTCAGCATGAATGCGGTGCCCCGGTCTCGGGTGTGCGGAGCCTGGGTGCCCCCGATGGCGAAGTAGTAGAGGCTGGAGCGGTTGCGGCGTAGCTCCTTGAGGGATCCTTCGACAAGGATGCGCAGGGTGTCATCGAGACTCGCCTGCTGAGCCGCCTTGACAATCACCGGCGTGAGCGACTCCTCGATCTGCATCAGGGACCGGTCGTGGAGTGCATCGAGGTAGCCCTGCATGCTCCCGAATCGCGCGTAGAAGGAGCCGGTCGACGTACCGGCCCGCTCAAGGATTGCCTCGAGCTTCAGTGCGTCCGAACCTCCGGTGAGGAAGAGTTCCTCGCCCGCGTCGAGCATGCGCTTGGCTGAGCCGGCGCTGCGAGCCTGCTTCGGCTCCGCGGCCATGGACGACCTCCTGACCTCAGTGCGACCTGTTGACACCTAGAGAATTCTCTCTAATAATTTCTGGAGGGAAATCTCTAGAATTCTATTGGGGAGACCTCATGCCTGTCCTCACCCGGGTTGCTCTCGGTTGGCTCGGAGCTCTCGCGGCTATCGCTGCGACCCTCTGGGCGCCCTCCCCCGCCGCTGCGGCGGGAACCTTCACGCTGACATGCACGCAGACGGGGGGTGACACCACGACGCCGTACTCCATCACCGTCGACAGCGTGGTGAATCACAATGAGGCGAGTGGCTGCGGCGGAGTAGCCACGATTCCCGAGGGCGTGACGAGCCTGGAGTGGCGTCCATTCACGCAGGATGACACGGCGACGAACCCGCACATCACGTCCATC
>JAULZJ010000373.1:0-7306 GCA_032117435.1 Candidatus Nanopelagicales bacterium
GAAGAGCCGGAGTGCGGTCATGGCGCGACGCTAGGGCGCGGGGAGCATGATTGCGCAGCCCTGTCCACAGGGCGCGGAGTGCAGCGTGATCAGGTGGACTACGACGAGGTAGATGACGAGGTGCTCGGCGAAGCACTGCTGGTCGACGCACTCGTCGAGGATGTCGACTTGGCTGGCGTCGAGGCCGTGGACGCCGGTGTGGCCGTGGCGGAATCGGTCGAGGAAGTCGCAGTGGACGACCCCGCCGACCCTGAGTCCTTGCGCGAATCGTTGCGGTAGAAGCCCGAGCCCTTGAAGACCACGCCGACATTGCCGAAGAGCTTGCGCAGGGCGCCGCCGCATTCGGGGCAGGTGGTCAAGGCGTCATCGCTGAAGGACTGGACGGCCTCGAAGTCATGGCCGCAGTCATTGCAGGCGTACTGGTACGTGGGCACTGAACCTCCTCGAATGGCGATATTAGCACTCGAGGACCATGAGTGCTAAGCCCGTCGCGGGCTGGGGCCTGGGGATATCGCCAGCGGGCGAACACGTGAGCGCGGGTAGTGTCCCCGACGTGGCCATTCACGTCGAGCACCTCGGCAAGTCCTTCGGCAGCGTTCGAGCCGTCGACGACCTGTCCTTCACTGTCCCCGACGGCGTCGTCACCGGGTTCCTCGGACCTAACGGCGCCGGCAAGTCCACGACCATGCGGATCATGCTGGGCCTGGATCACGGAGATGGCCGGACGGTCTTCGACGACAAGCCGCTGCGCGATCATGCCCATCCCAGTCGTGTCGTCGGCACGCACCTCGATGCACGTCCCTTCCTGCCGGGGCGCACCGCTCGTGATCACCTGAGGATGCTGGGGACCGAGGCCAGGGTGCCGGAGTCGCGTGTCGATGACGTGCTGGGCATGGTGGGCCTCACCGAGGTCGCCGACAAGCGGCCCAAGACCTTCTCACTCGGCATGGCGCAGCGACTGGGTCTCGCGGGTGCGGTCCTGGCCGAGCCGCACGCGCTCATGCTTGACGAACCCGCAAATGGCCTGGATCCGCAGTCGATCCAGTGGCTCCGCGAATTCCTGCGGCACTACGCGACGGAGGGTCGGGCAGTCCTCGTATCGAGCCATCTCCTCAGCGAGATGCAACTCATGGCCGACCACGTCGTCGTGATCGCTCGTGGCCGACTCGTCGCCGATGGCACGGTGGATGACCTCGTCTCGAAGCGCAGTGACGTGGTCGTGCGCTGCACCGACGTCGCGCGCCTGGCGTCCCAGCTGCGCGCGGCGGGGGGTGCGGTGACGCAGGAGGGCGATTGCCTCGGCGTTACGGGGCTCACGACCGATGAGATCGGCCATCTCGCGTTCGACAGCGGGGTGGCGGTGCTCGAACTCGCCACCCGCAAGGCCAGTCTCGAGGAAACCTTCATGCAACTCACCGGAGATGGTCAGCAGTTCGCCTTCGGGGAGGCGTCATGACCGGCGAGTTGCGCTACGAATGGGTCCGCATCACCACGGTGCGCTCGACCTGGGCGCTCATCGGCCTCGCCATGCTCGTCCCCGCAGGGCTGGCGCTCTTCTTCTCTTGGCTAGCAGGAACACCGGAAGGCCAAGCCGGCGGACCTCCTGAAGCTCAGGGTTCGACCGACATTTGGGTCTTCCTGCTGAGGATTGCCGCGGCCGTTCTGTGCGCCCTTGGGGCGGCGGCTTTCGGCCAGGAGTATCGCTACGGGCTGATCCGTATAACGCTCGCGCTCTTCCCGCGCCGGACTGCAGTCTTCCTGTCCAAGGCCCTGATGGTGGCGGTTGTCGTGACGGTTGCTGCGATCCTTGCAATGGGCAGCATCGTCCTCGCAGAGGCACTCGGTGGCGTCGTCGCCGGCACGGGGTTGACGTGGAACGAGACCATTTGGGGTGGCATGGGCGCACGATCGCTCGTCTACGTCGTGCTCTTCGTTCTTATTGCTTTCGCGATCACCGCCCTCACGCGCAACCAACCTCTGGGCATCATCACGCCGATCGTTCTCGCGGTCCTTATTGAGCCAATTGTGGGGATCATTGCCCTCGTGCGGGGCTGGACCTGGATCGACTGGGTGCTGCCCTTCTCCGGAGGTGCCGCCGGCGTGTCCTCCGACGGGGCCGAGGCCTGGGGCCACCTTGCGGTCCTCGGCGCCTGGTTCCTCGTCATTGCGATCCCCGCCTGGATCCTCTTCGTCCGACGCGACGCCTGATCGGTGAGCACGGCGCAGGGCTTCCTGGCTGTCGCGGCGGGGGGTGCCGCGGGTGCACTGGCGCGCTTCGGGGTCAGCATCGCCGCTGACTCGATGGGAATCGCCTCGGCATGGGCCACTCTCGCCGTCAACATCGTGGGCTGCCTGCTCATGGGCCTCCTCGTCGCTGCGGTGATCGCGAATCCCGCACGCCGCGCGCTGTGGCAGCCGCTACTCGGCGTCGGCCTGCTGGGTGGATTCACGACGTTCTCGGCCTTCGCCGCCGATTCCGTCATGCTCCTCGACGATGAGGCCTGGGTTGCGGCTGCGACCTACATTCTCGCCACGCTCGCGGGAGGCCTTCTGGCCCTGCGGGCCGGAGTGATCTTGGGGGAGCGCCTTCGCGGTCATGGGGGCAAGGCGTGACGGCGGTCGTGCTCGTGGCCGTGGGTGGGGCACTCGGGGCCGCTGCCCGCTACGCGCTCGTACTGAGTTGGCGGGCCCACTTCCCCTGGGCGATTCTCGTCGTGAATCTCGCGGGCTCCTTCATGCTCGGCGTCCTGCTCGTCCCCGCGCAGGAGCAGATCCTGCTCTTCCTCGGTATCGGCTTCTGCGGTGCGCTGACGACCTTCTCCACCTTCGCCCTCGACACGCTCGTCCTCGCGCGCGAAGGCCGCGTGCACGCGGCGGGCATCAACGTGGGCCTGTCCGCCCTGGGCAGCATCGCGGCCCTCGGTGCCGGCCTTCTCCTCGCACGTGCCCTGGGCGGCTAGTCCTGGGTTCGCGTGCAGTCGATGACACGGGTCGGCGTGATGATGAAATCCACGCGTTGATCATGCTTCTCGGTGGGAATCGAGTCGATGACATCGGCGTCGCCCACGATTGCCGCGATGACAGCAGGCGCGTCCGCCGCAGCGGCAAGCACCCGGTCGTAATAGCCGCCCCCCTTGCCCAGTCGATCACCGTGCGGCGTCACTGCGAGCGCGGGGATGAGAAGGGCTCGCACCGGCAGGAGATCGACCGCCGCTCCGGTGGGCTCTGCAATGCCCATGGCAGACACCTGCACGTCCGCGTCGGCGAGCACCCACTCAAGCTCATCGCCCGTGACCCGGGGCAGCAGCACCTCGAAGCCCGCGCTGGCCAGGCGCGCGCACAGCACGTCGGTCGCGGGCTCCGATCCATAGGACGCGTAGCACGTGACTCGTCGAGGCCCGGGGAGGGCATCGAGCATGCCCAGGGCTCGCTCAGCCAGGGCCTTCGGATCGGGCCGTGGCCCGCCCTGGCGACGCGCTCGGGCATCGGCCCGGGCTGAGGCCTTGGCCGCGGATGGGCCGGTGTCGGGAGTGCTCACGGCGGCATTCTCCTAGGGTGGGCACATGCGCGTGACGACGGCGGTCATCCCTGCGGCCGGACTCGGCACGCGATTCCTCCCGGCGACCAAGGCGACACCCAAGGAAATGCTGCCCGTCGTCGACAAGCCTGCGATCCAGTACGTCGTGGAGGAGGCCGTGGCGGCCGGTCTCGATGACATCCTCTTCGTCACCGGGCGCAGCAAGCGCCCGCTCGAGGATCACTTCGATCGCAACCTCGAGCTCGAGGCCGCGCTCGAGGCGAAGGGCGATGCCGCTCGACTGCGCAGTGTCACCGCGAGCAACGACCTGGCTCGAATCCACTACGTCCGTCAGGGCGATGCGCTCGGTCTCGGGCATGCCGTGCACATGGCCGAGCGCCATGTCGGGGATCAGCCCTTCGCGGTGCTCCTGGGCGACGACCTCATCGATCCGCGCGATCCTGTCCTGCAGCGCATGATCGCCGTGCGCGAGCAGTACGGCGGCTCCGTCCTATGCCTCATGGAGGTTCCGCGCGATCAGATCTCGCTCTATGGATGCGCGGCGGTCGCACCCACGGGTGCGGACGCCGTCGTGCGCGTCACTGACCTCATCGAGAAGCCGGAGGCGGATGTCGCCCCGAGCACGCTGGCCGTCATCGGCCGGTACATCCTCGATCCCGAGATCTTTGCCGTCCTCGCTCGCACGCCCGCGGGTCGCGGCGGCGAGATCCAACTCACGGATGCGCTGCGTGAGCTCGCCCTCGCCGGCCGTGTCCACGGAGTGCTCTTCGACGGGCGGCGATATGACACGGGGGACCGCCTGTCGTATCTGCAGGCAGTCATCCGGCTGGCCCTAGAGCGCGAGGATCTCGGCCCCGCTCTCCGGGACTGGCTCCCGCTGGCTCTCGAGGAAGGTCAGTGACGTGAGAACTGTCGAAGAGCATCGGCGCATCGTCCTCGGGGAGGCACAGCCACTGCCGATAGAGCATGTCTCGCTCGTCGATGCCGATGGCCTCGTGCTCGCCGAGTCCGTCCGTGCGGGCTGGGCACTGCCGTCCTTCGACAACAGTTCCATGGATGGGTACGCCGTGCGCGCACAGGACGTGTCCGGCGCATCGGAGGACGCCCCGGTTCGCCTGCCCGTGCGCGGTGACCTGGCGGCGGGCCAGGAGGCGGCACACCGACTCGATGCCGGCACGGCGATCCGCATCATGACCGGGGCGCCGGTGCCTGACGGCGCCGATGCCGTCGTGCCCGTGGAGTGGACGGACGGCTCCACGGAATCGGTCGCCATCACGCGCACGCCCGAAGCGGGCGCCCACATCCGTCGTCGCGGCGAGGATGTGGCTGCGGGGGAAGTCGTGCTCGATCAAGGCGCCGCGGTCAATGCGCGCGTCATCGCCCTGCTCGCGGCCGTCGGCCTCGCGGAGATCCCCGTCCACCGCAGGCCGCGGGTAGCCGTCATCTCGACCGGCGATGAACTCGTCGACCCGGGTGTCGAGCCCGGCCCGGGGCAGATCGTGGACTCCAACAGCTACATGCTCACGGCTGCCGTCCGAGAGGCCGGGGCGCACGCGGTCCGGGTCGGGCCGGTGCGTGATGACGAGGCGGCCCTGGAAAGGGTCCTTCGGGAGGAGGCCGAGCGCAGCGACCTCATCCTCACGTCAGGAGGCGTGAGCATGGGCGCCTACGACACCGTCAAAGCGGTGCTGACGCGCATGGGCGGCGTGGACTTCGTCAAGGTGGCGATGCAGCCGGGGATGCCTCAGGGCTCGGGGCAGGTGGGCGCAACTCCCATCGTGACCCTGCCGGGCAATCCCGTGAGCTCGTTCGTGTCCTTCGAAGTCTTCGTCCGACCCCTGATCCGCATGCTGCTCGGTCACGAGCACCTGGATCGACCACGCCTGCACGCCATCTGCGCACGCGAATTCACTTCGCCCGTCGGCAAGACCCAATTCGCGCGCGTACGCCTCCACGAGCATGACGGTCTGCTGATGGCTGAGCCGGAAGGCGGTCAGGGATCCCACATCATCGGCGGACTCGCACGCGCCGACGGCCTCGCGGTCATCGCCGAGCAGGTGGGTCGCGTGCATGCCAGTGATGAAATGGTGATCTGGGACCTGCGAGGAGGTGCCGCGTGAGCAGCGATTTCACGCATCTCGATGAGCGCGGGGCCGCCCGCATGGTGGACGTGAGCGCCAAGGACGTCACGGTCCGCACGGCGACGGCCTCCGGTCGGGTTTACGTGACCCCCGAGGTGATCGGGCTCCTGCGCGGTGCAGGCATGCCCAAGGGAGATGCCCTGGCGGTGGCGAGGATCGCGGGGATCCAGGCGGCCAAGAGAACGCCGGACCTCGTCCCCCTCTGCCACCCTCTTGCGATCCACGGCGTCCAGGTCGACCTCACCGTGGATGATGATGCGGTGTCCATTGCCGCCACGGTGCGCACGGCCGACCGCACGGGTGTCGAGATGGAAGCCCTCACCTGCGTCGCGGTTGCGGCGCTTGCCCTGGTCGACATGGTCAAGGCTGTCGATCCGGCTGCGGTGATCTCGGAAATCCAACTGGATGAGAAGACAGGTGGCAAGCGAGGGCATTGGGTGCGTCCGGCATGACGCATGGGTGGCCGGCGCGACTACGCGAGGGACGCATCGAACTGCGGCCCTTGCGACTGCGAGACGCTTCGGCATGGCGAGAGGTGCGCACCCGCAACGCGCCGTGGCTACGCCCATGGGAGGCGACGCTGCCGCTGTCCGAGCATGACGCCCCTACGACGTACGCCTCCATGGTGCGTCGACTGCGCGCAGAGGCCCGGGAGGGGCGCGGCCTGCCCTTCGCCCTCTTCGTCGACGGGTCCTTCGGCGGTCAGGTGACCGTCGGTGGCATATCGCGAGGCTCCCTGCTCAGCGCCTATATCGGCTACTGGATCGACCAGCGGGTCGCGGGGCGCGGGATCATGCCCACCGCCGTCGCCCTGGTGACCGATCACTGCTTCCGCGAGGTGGGACTGCATCGCGTGGAGATCAATATCCGGCCGGAGAACACTGCTTCCCTGCGCGTCGTCGAGAAGCTTGGTTTCCGTCGAGAGGGACTTCGCGAGCGCTATCTCCACATCGACGGAGACTGGCGAGACCACCTGACCTTCGCGCTCTGCGCGGAGGAGGTGCCCGAGGGTGCCCTTGCCCGATGGCTCGCGTCGTGCGCGGAGACGGCGCCGGCGCCCCTGTCGAAAAGCCAGGCCGCCCCGCGGTCCTGACGCGACACGCCACGCCTCCGGGGGCGAGATCCCGCGCTCGCGCCCGGTGTCCACCTAACGTTCATTGATGTGACGGGATTGATCTATGTGGCGATCATTGCCCTCTGGGCCGCCGTCCTGATCCCCATGTGGCTGCGCCGCCACGATGACGACCAGGCGCGGCGCATCGAGAGGCATCGGGTCGCCATGGGAACCCTGGCGCGGATCGCTGATGATCCCGAGACCGCGCAGAGTGCCGCAGTTCGCCGCAGGCGGGTCATCATCGCCGTGACGGCCACATTGGGCGCCCTCGGCTCGGCCGCGTGGATCGCGGGCCTTCTCCCCGGACTCGTCACCGCCGCACTGTGGTTCCCCCTCATTGCCTATCTCCCAGCCGCGGTGGTCTCCCAGCGGCGGGCGTCTCGAGTTGCTGCGGAGCGCGCACTCGACGAGCGTCGTCAGCGCCGTAACTCAAGGGACGCCGGCGAGTCGACAAGCAGGACCGTCGAGGCGCAGGGGCAGCCGGATCCCGTGCAACGCCCGGCATCCCTCGCT
>JAULZJ010000374.1:0-5544 GCA_032117435.1 Candidatus Nanopelagicales bacterium
GTCACGAGAATGCGCTGCAGGGCCTCGACATTGCGCTGGCCGAGTGCGCGCACGTCGATGGGATCCTGGGCCGGGATGGGCTGGCCGAACACATCGAGCTCCGGCGCATCGGCCGCACCTGATGCCCCCGCCGGCCCTGCCACAGCTTCACAAATCGGATCAGTCCCTGAAGTCGAACCAGCGACTGAGGTCGGATCAGTCTCGGAAGTCGGAGCAGCCTCCGCAATCTGCCGGCGCGCGGACTCCAATGCCGCGATGAGCAGCTGCCCCACCTCAGCGGGAAGCATGCCGTCGACGCGCACGTGACCGTCCATGAGCGCAGAGGCACGGAAGTAGAACTCGCGCTCGCGGTCGTTGACGTCATCGCGGGCACCCTGCGGATCGATGCGGTAGCACAGGGCGATCAGCTCGCGCCGGAAGCGCGGCGGCTCGCTGACCCGCGCCAGGTCGACGATGTGCGCCTCGGCGTCACGCAGGTGAGTCCGCAGACGCGGGAAATGGCGCGCCACATCGCCGAGCATCCGCACGTGACGCGCACTGATCTCGCCGCGCCGCAACGCTGCCGCCATCGCGGGGAATGACGTGCACTCGGCCGCGGTGGCCATCACCTCACGTGCGGCGCCGAAGCCCTCACCAGCCCGAGCCCGCAGCCACGCGATCGGATCGCGCGCACCGTCGGCCGCCCACTCCGACGACCCACTGAAGCGCCCGGCGATCGCGGCGACCGACCCTTCCAGCTGACGGCGTACCCGCATCAGATCGCTCACCGTCTCGCCCAGCGAGCCCTCGCTCAACTCGGCGACATCGATCTCGGCCAAAACCGCGGCGAAGGCCACCAGATCCGCGCGAAGCCCAGCGAGCCGTGCATCAGCGGTGGCGGTGGCACCGGGCAGGCACATGGCGAGACCCCTCACGAGAGGCGATCAGCCGAACCGCGCAACTGGGCGCTGCCGGGTCATCGATCGCGCGCGTATAGGAATGGGGTGGCAGGCCTCACTGTCGCCAAATTGCGGGTCCTCGCGGTGACACATCTCCGCGAAAGGCAACCGCCCACACGCTTGCCGACACGGCGGGCGTCACCACCCACCCCGTCAGCGCCCAAAATCCTGGCCTGCCGAGCTATTCGAACATATGTTCGATTCTATGCCCACCCACCGACGGTGTCAAGCAGGCGACGCCCTCACTCGCCCGCGCTTTGGCCGGCATGGCGGGCCAAGGCACGTACCGACGCCCCACTAGCCCCCCGCGATCGACCCGATGACCTGCACCGCGGTGCCGTCGGCCACCGGTGTCGCGAGCCCCGCCAGCCGACGACACTCCTCCCCATCGACGTAGACGTTGACATGGCGTCGCAATTCACCGGTCTCATCGACCAGCCGGCGCGCGAGTGCAGGATGCGACTCCGACAGGGACACCACGACATCGCCGAGCGATGCATCAGCATCCACCGACACCGTCAGGCGCGATTGCTCACCCGCAAGCGGCACGAGCATGCGCGGCAGCAGCACCGTCACAGCAGCCATGTCACGACGGCCAGATGCGCACCGACAGCACATCGGGCAGGTCACGAGCGACCTCGTCGTACGTCGCGCCGCCGTCGAGGCTGACGTAGACGTGACCGTTGCGCGTGCCGAAGGCCAGCGCCGCATCATCGCCATAGGGCACGACGTGCGCGGCATCGCGCAGCACAGCGGCGTAGAAGTCGTCCGGCAGACCGCCCCCCACCGACATCCACGACGCCCCGCCGTCCACGGACTTCCAGACGCGCAGCTCGCCCTCGGCAGGCAGCATCGTCTCCGCGCGGATGGGGATCACCCACAGCACGTCGCCGCGCGTAGGGTGCGCCAGCACCACGAAGCCGAATTCACTCTCCGGCAGCCCCTGCGAGATCTCCCGCCAGGAGTCGCCGGACTCGTCCGAGCGCCAGACTCCGCCGTGGTTCTGCACATAGAGCCGCGCAGGATCGTCCCCGTCGACAGCGAGGCGGTGCACGCACTGGCCGAAATCCGGGTACTGCTCGCCCTCGGGCATGAATTCCGCGCGCATGCCGCGATTGGCCGGCGACCAATCCGTCAGCCCATCGGCGGATCGATACACCCCGCCCGATGACATCGCGATGACGGACGATCCATCAGGTCGACGGCGTACGCAGTGCACCGCGGGACCGCCCGCACCCGGACCCCACTCCGCCCGATGCGGGTGATCCCACAGGCCCCGCACGAGCGCGAAGGATTCACCGCCGTCGTCGGAGCGCCACAGCGAGTGGGGTTCACCGCCGGCCCACACGACGGAGGGCTCGCTCGGGTCGGGCTCGAGAGTCCACACGCGCTCCAGCGCTGCACCCGTGTCGGGCGGGAAGACGATCGATCCCTCCGCGGGCTCGCTCCAGGTTGCCCCATCGTCGTCGCTCATGAGCACGGTCGGTCCCCAAAACCAACTGCGCGCCCCGGCCAGCAGCCGCGGCGTTCCCGAGTCGCGCGGCACCCACGCGACCGCGGCGAATTCCGCCATGTCCTGCAGTGGCTGGCTCACCTGCCAGTCGCCATCCACCCGTACGGCGGTCCACAGGCCCTTGCGTGTGCCGATCGCAATGCGCATGGCTCAGGGTAGATCTGCGAGGAAGCGGCGTCCCAGGGATCCGCAGTCCGATGTGTAGTCCCAAGCCCAAAAGGACACGACCGACGGGAGGCGGGACACTGGGGGCATGGCCCCCCACCGCGCGTTGCTGGCTGGCACAGCCACCGTGGCGCTGGCGGCGGGCATGCTCGCGGGCCTCCCGGCGCAAGCAGCGGATCAGCCCGCAACCCCGAGCGTCGAGCCCGCTCTCCCCGAGACGGTCGATCGCCTCATCGTCACGGCAGCCTCCACCCAGATCACCGATGCCACGCTGGAGACGGTCGTCGATCAGGCCGCGGCCGAAATCGGGGTCGAGGTGACCGCGAGTACGACGGTCGACATCAATCGCACGATGACGGTCATCGACCTCGATGCCGCGATGAGCGTTGACGAGGCAGAGGCGCTGGCCGATGAGGTCGCCCAGTCGAACGCCGTCCTACGAGCGACACCGGACTACCGGGTGCAGCCCGCCATCGTCACGCCCAATGATCCTGACTTCAGCGCACTGTGGGGAGTGTGGGACAGCACCGCGCCACAAGGCGGCTACTCCGTGCGCGCCCCCGTAGCCTGGCCGACCGCGATCGGCACGGGCACGGTCGTCGCCGTGCTCGACACGGGCATCGCCGCGCACCCGGACCTCGATGCCCAGGTGCTGTCCGGATATGACTTCATCGCCGACGTCCCGACAGCAAACGATGGCGATGGTCGCGACGCCAATCCGGCCGATCCCGGTGACTGGATCACCGCGTCGGAGTCCATCTCGGGGACCTTCGCAGGCTGCAGCCCGACGAATTCCTCCTGGCACGGCACGCATGTGGCAGGCACCGTCGCTGCCATCCGGGACAACTCCATCGGCGTCGTCGGTGTCGCTCCGGGCGCCAAGGTCCAGCCGATCCGAGTCCTCGGCAAGTGCGGTGGGTACGCATCCGACCTCATTGCGGGCATCGAGTGGGCATCCGGTGGTGCGGTGAGCGGCGTCGCACCGAATACCCAACCCGCCGACGTCATCAATATGTCGCTGGGTGGAAGCGCCTCCTGCTTCCCGGAGCTGCAGACAGCAATCAACAACGCTGTCTCCCGCGGCACCACCGTCGTCGTCGCGGCGGGCAATGACAACACGGTGCCCGCCTTCCCCGGCGACTGCAACAACGTCATCAGCGTCGCCGCGAGTGCGCGCACGGGCGCGAAGGCCTACTACTCCAGCTTCGGCTCGGTCGTCGACGTGACGGCGCCCGGCGGCGACTTCTACGTCGACTCGATGATCCGGTCCACGCTCAACTCCGGCACCCAGGGTCCGGTGGGTCCGACCTATCGCGCCTACCAGGGCACGTCTATGGCCGCGCCGCACGTCGCGGGTATCGCCGCGATGATCATGGGGGCAGCCCCGACACTCACACCGGCGCAGGTAGAGGCGCAGATCAAGGCGACGGCGCAGTCCTTCGCCTCTCCATCCTTCTGCAGCGGCGGGTGCGGCACCGGCTATGCCGATGCCGGCGCTGCCATCACGACCCTCGTGCCTGGCCTGCCGCAGTCCGTAGCTGCGATCGCGGACTACGAGAGCCTCAGCGTCACCTGGCAGGCGCCGAGCGGCGGAGTAACACCCAGCGGATACGACGTCGCCTATTCGACCGATGACTCGGACTACACCTCCGCGGGCACCGTTTCCAGCACATCGACGACCATTAGCGGACTCAACGCGGGTACGTCGTACTGGGTGCGCGTCCGTGCCCTCAATGGCACCACCGCCGGCTCTTGGCAGCGGAGCTCGACAACGACCACGGCGTTGGCACTTCGCGCACCCGATGCACCGATCGGACTCACGGTGGTCCCCGACCCGACGAGCCTTCAGGTGGCGTGGACTGCGCCCGCGGATAACGGGGGAAGTCCGATACTCCACTACGACGTGGCGCACACATCCGACGACAGCACCTGGGTCGCCGACGACACGACCGCGACCACGGAGACCACCATCACGAGCCTGATCGATGGCACGCCGTACCGCGTGCGCATTAGGGCCGTCAACGTCCTGGGGTCGGGACCCTGGGTGACGAGTGATCCCCGGGTGGCACCGCGCGTGCCCGCTGCACCCTCAGCCCCGCGCTCGCCCGGCGCCACCGCCGGTGACGGCTCACTCTCCGTGAGTTGGGCGACTCCACTCGACGACGGCGGCCGCGCCGTCACGACCTATGCCGTGGAGTCGTCGACGGATGACTCCACCTGGACATCGCGCGGCACCGTCGCGGGCACGTCGACGACCATCGGCTCGTTGGCCAATGGTCAGGCGTACTCGATCCGCATCGCCGCGATCAACGTCATCGGCCAGGGCCCCTGGGCCACGACCTCCGGCACACCCACGGCACCCCCTCCGCCGCCGCCCAGCGGCGGCGGCGGAGGAGGGGGCGGAGCCCCACCACCCCCACCCCCGCCGACCATCGCTCCCCCGGGTCCACCGACGATCGATGTGGCCACGGCGGGCGATGCGAGCATCACGGTCACCTGGGCCGCCTCGGATGACACCGGCGGCGCGGACGTCGAGTCGTATGTCGTGGAACTCGAGGGAAGCGATGACTCCGTGCAGGCGATGGTCAGTCTTACGACACAGACCTTCACCGCCCTGACGAACGGCGCGACGTATCGGGTGCGCGTGGCCGCGACCAATTCTGCCGGGCAGGGTGACTGGTCCACGTGGACGACCGACCTCACCCCATTGGGCCCCGCGGACGCACCGCGTGGACTGGCCGCCACGACCGGCGATGCCTCGGCTTCCATCACGTGGCAGGCACCCGAGCAGACGGGCGGCTCGCCGGTGCAGGGATACCTCCTCGAGATCCGCAGGGGCGATGTCACCCAGGAGCTCGTCGTCACGGACACGAGCACGACCCTGGTCGGCCTACGCAATGGCGATGCGCACTCCATCCGCGTCGCGGC
>JAULZJ010000375.1:0-10869 GCA_032117435.1 Candidatus Nanopelagicales bacterium
TGAGGTGGGCAAGGTGGGTGTCGCCATCGACACGATCGATGACATGCGGGTGCTCTTCGACGGCATACCCCTCGATCAGGTGTCGACGTCGATGACGATCAACTCGCCGGCGGCGATCCTGCTGCTCCTCTACCAATTGGTGGCTGAGGAGCAGGGCGTGCCCGGTTCGGTCCTCAACGGCACGATCCAGAACGACGTGCTCAAGGAGTACATCGCGCGGGGCACCTACATCTACCCGCCGGCTCAGTCGCTCCGGCTCATCACCGACATCTTCTCCTATTGCCGCGAGGAGATCCCTCGCTGGAACACCATCTCGATTTCCGGCTATCACATGGCTGAGGCAGGTGCCACGCCTGTCCAGGAGATCGCCTTCACCTTGGCCAATGGCATCGAGTACGTCCGCGCAGCGTTGGCCTCGGGCCAGCACATCGACGAGTTTGCCCCGCGCCTGGCCTTCTTCTTCGTTGCGCGCACGACCTTCCTCGAGGAGGTTGCGAAGTTCCGCGCGGCGCGGCGCATCTGGGCTCAGATCATGCGAGATGAGTTCGGGGCCAAGGATCCTAGGTCGATGATGCTGCGCTTCCACACCCAGACGGCGGGCGTGCAGCTCACCGCACAGCAGCCGGAGGTCAATCTCGTCCGCGTGGCGATCCAGGCGCTTGGCGCCGTGCTTGGAGGCACGCAGTCCCTCCACACCAATTCCTTCGACGAGGCCATCGCGCTGCCGACCGAGAAGGCGGCCCGCCTGGCCCTGCGCACCCAGCAGGTGCTCGCCTACGAGTCCGACGTCACCAAGACAGTGGATCCCTTTGCCGGCTCATATGCCATCGAGTCCCTCACGGACGAGATGGAGACCGCGGTGCGCTCGCTCATGGCCCAGATCGAGGAGCACGGGGGTGCCGTCGCGGCGATCGAGGAGGCTTTCCAGAAGTCCGAGATCGAGAAGTCGGCGTACGCCGTAATCCAGGAGATCGATGCCGGTGAGCGGATCGTTGTGGGTGTCAACCGCTTCACCGTGGACGACGAGGAGCCCTATGAGCCCCTCCGCGTCGATCCCACGATCGAGGCGGAGCAGCGTGCGCGATTGAAGCGCGTCAGGGCCGAGCGCGATCAGGCGGCCGTCAACGCGGCACTCGAGCGAGTGCGTGCGGCCGCAGCCGGCACGGACAATCTCCTCTACCCGATGCGGGACGCGTTGCGTGCTCGAGCCACCGTCGGCGAGGTGAGCGATGCCCTCCGCGATGTGTGGGGTGTCTACACGCCGACGGATGCCTTCTGAGATGGCTGAGGTCCGCGTGCTCCGGGGGCAGGACGACGCGCTCATGCTGCTCGACCAGACGCGATTGCCGGCTGAGGAGACCCACGTCGTGCGTGGCGCACCAGCACTCGGCGCCGTCGATGGCTACGGGGTCGCGGTGGTGATGCTCCAGGCTGAGCGAGGGTTGGGATCCGGGCTGCGTGCCGATGGAGATCGCCAGGTTGCGCGATGCGCGACCTACCGCTGCCAATCTCGCCTGGGGGGTCGATCGCGTACTCCCCCGTGCCACGCGCGTTGTCGACGCGGGCTGGCAGAGGCACGGCGCTTCCTTGCCGAGGACACGGCGGAAAATCGCCAGCTCGCGCGCATCGGTACAGATGGGATTCTGACGCAGAACACGCGGCCGCCGCTGCGTGTCGTCATCCACGGCAACACGGGGGCGCCCGATGACTCCATCGACTTCGCCGAGCAGCGACCGGTGACCTTCTTCGATGGGTCGGCCGCCGAGCGGGGCATCCCCTTCGCGAGTGTTTGCCTCATCGCGAATCCCGCCGCGGGGCTGAGCGCCCAGCCCATCACCATCGACGAGGTCACCGCGGTCGTGGCCCAGGGAGCGGAGGCCGTGACGGAAATCCCCGGTCGCGCTGCCGCGATCCTCGCGGTGGCCCGGTGAGCGTCGACCTCGTCCTGCGAGGCGCACGCTATGTCCTCATGTGCGATGACGCCGGCAGTGTCATCGAGCAAGCCGACATCGCCATCGATGACGGTCGCATCGTCAGCGTGGGCGAGCCGGGTGTCGACGCCACCGCGGTGATCGATGCTTCAGGTCTGCTCGTGATGCCAGGCTTGATCAACCTCCACACGCACCTCGCGATGACGCTGCTGCGTGGCATCGCCGAGGAGGTCGACCTCCAGGGATTCCTCGAACGCGTATGGGCCGAGGAGGCCAGGGTCATGGACCCGGCCGGGGTCTACGCCGGCACGCGCCTCGGTGCGCTCGAGGCGGTGCTCGGAGGCACGACGACCGCACTCGACATGTACTTCCATCCCGGCGAAGCGCATCGCGCGGCCGTCGAGGTCGGCCTGCGCCATGTGACGGGCCCGGTCTTCTTCTCCTTCGCCGGTCCCGATCACCTCGAGTGGGATGAGCGCATGGCACTGGCGCGCGCCTGGCCGGAGATGCTCGCGTCGATCGGGGGACCGCATGTGCCGCCCGCGCTCATGCCGCACGCGGCGTTCACCGTCGGCATCCGCCACCTGGCTGAGATCGCCGAACTGGCCGGGGAGCAGGGCGCGCTCGTGCACACGCACGCTTCGGAGAACGATCGCGAGAATCACGACACCATCGAGTCCACCGGCATGCGCCCCGTGCCAGCGCTGGATGCGTCGGGAATCCTGGCCCTCGCCCCCGTGCTCGGCCACGGCGTACGACTCGATGCCCACGACCGGGACCGGGTGGCTGCCACGCAGACCGCCGTTGCTCACTGCCCGGGATCGAATCTCAAACTCGCCAGTGGCGCCGCCGACATCGTGGGCTACCGCGAGCAAGGCATCCGCGTGGGCATCGGCACCGACGGCTGCTCGTCGAGTAACGATCTCGACATGTTCGCCGCGATGCGCCTCGCCGCCAATCTCGCGCGGTTGGTGCGCGATGATCCCGCGGCCCTCTCCGCGCGCGACGTCGTCCGAGCGGCGACGGTCGAGGGTGCAGCAGCGCTCGGGCTCAGGGATCGCATCGGCACCGTAGAAGTCGGCAAGGAGGCGGACCTCATCGCCCTCGACCTGCGATCACCCCATCTCGTGCCCGTCCATGACCCCTATACCTCCGTGGTCTTCAGCGCGGGTCGCTCCGACGTCCGCCACGTGCTGGTCGCCGGGGTGCCTGTCGTGGTGGACGGTCGGCCTACCCAGGTGGACGCCCACGCGGTCATGTCGGAAGCCGAGAGGATGGTGGAGTCGTCATGACGGATCTGGCACCCCTGTCGGCGCGTGAGGTGATCGATTGCCTCGACCTCGAGTTCCTTGATGGGGAGGGTGTCCGGATCAAGCTCCTCTGGGGCACCGATCACGGCAATGCCATCCACGGGCTCCTCACCGCCGAGGCCTTCGGTGCGCTGCACATGCTCGTCCTGCACTCCGATGGAAGTCATTCGGATCACATCCTCGGCACGTATCTGGGCCTCGGCCACGAGCCGGTGGTCTGCGTGCCCGCGAAGGCATGGCAGGGCTCGCGCACGCAGCGTGATTAGAGCCTTGTCGTCTGCTCCCTCGCCCCTCCCCTCAGCGGATTCACTCTCGCGGGAGACGACACCGATTTCGATACCTGGCCGGATGCCGCGGTGCGCGCTGAACGCGCATGATCGGTGAGCGATTAAGCGTGTCCGGCAGGTCAATCCCTCACGGATAAGCGCCATGGGCTAACGCGCATCCACCGTGCGCGATCTCATCTGGTCGCGGCGCTGCCACGTTCCTACCTTCGTTATTGCAGGTGTTTGCCGCCACTGAGTGGCGCAGGGTGACGAAGGGGAGCACGTGATGCCGACATCAACGCAGGAAGTCCTTGAGGCCGAGGTGCGCGAGGCGATCAGGCGCAGCGGTCTCGACCCGCTCCGCGATCGCGATGCCGTCGAGGGGCTCGTGAGGTCCGCCGTGCAGCGGCTCGTCGCCGAGTCGGATGGGCCGGCGCGCGGGGACTCGGAGTGGGCCGCCGTATCGCAGCAGGTCCTTGACGACGTGGCGGGCTTCGGCCCACTCCAGCGCTTCTTCGACGACCCCGAGGTGGAGGAGGTGTGGATCAATGCTCCGGGCCGTGTCTTCATCGCACGTGGCGGCCGCAGTGAACTGACCACGGCGGTGCTCACGGATCCGCAGGTGCGCAGCCTGGTCGAGCGAATGCTCCAGTGGTCGGGTCGCCGCATTGATCTCAGCACCCCCTTCGTCGATGCGATGCTCCCCGATGGCAGCCGTCTGCACGTGGCGATCCCGGACATCACGCGCGCCCACTGGGCCGTCAATATTCGACGCTTCGTGCACAGGCCCGTGGATGTCCACGAACTCGTCCCCGGTGGCACCTTGAGCTCGGAGGCCGCGGACTTCCTCGATGCCAGCGTCGTAAGCGGGCTCAACATCGTGGTCGCTGGCGGGACACAGGCGGGCAAGACGACCCTGCTGAATTCCCTGCTGGGCTGCGTGCCCGCCAGCGAGCGCATCGTCAGCTGCGAGGAAGTCTTCGAGATCCACCTGCCGCACCATCCCGATTGGGTCCCCATGCAGACGCGGGATGCGAGCTTGGAGGGAACCGGCGAGATCCCACTGCGCCGGCTGGTCAAGGAGGCGCTGCGCATGCGGCCGTCCCGCCTCATCGTGGGCGAGGTACGTCAGGCCGAGGCCCTCGATCTCCTCATTGCGATGAACAGCGGGCTGCCCGCGGCGGCGACCCTGCATGCGAACTCCGCTCGCGAGGCGGTGACCAAGCTCTGCACCCTCCCGCTGCTTGCGGGACAGAACATCTCGGCGGACTTCGTGGTCCCCACGGTGGCGGGCTGCGTGGACATCGTCGTGCACACGGCCACGGCGCGCGATGGCCGTCGCCAAGTCCGAGAGATCGTGGCGCTGCCCGGCCGAGTCGAGGGCGGCGTGGTCGAGATCGCCGATCTCTTCACTCGACGTGGCGGTCATCTGGCACGTGGCACCGGTTTCCCCCCGCACGAGGACCGCTTCGAGGCGGCGGGGTACGACCTGGCGCAACTGCTGCGCGCGGCAAGGGCAGCCGCATGACGGGGGCACTCGTCGGGCTGGCCATCGGAGTGGGGCTGCTGCTGGTCCTGCTGGGCATCGTCGCTCCGAGGGTTCAGCGCGACGCGAAGTCATCCAGACTGCGCCTGCTCATCGACCGGTCCGGCTTGGATCGCGTCGGGCCCAGCGCCGTTGTCGGGGCCTGTGTGGGACTCGCCATCGTGACTGGCCTGCTCACGGTCGCGATCTCCGGCGTCGCGATCGTCGGCCTCCTGGCCGCACTGGTCTTCGGCTACCTCCCCATCGCGGTCCTGAGGCGGCGAGCGAGATCGCGGGGCGTCACATTGCGGTCTGCGTGGCCCGACGCCGTCGACATGCTGGGTTCGGCGGTGCGCGCGGGAATGTCGCTGCCGGAGGCGGTCATCGACCTCGGCGTGCGCGGCCCCGAGGCCCTGCGGCCTGCCTTCAGGTCGTTTGCCGCGGACTATCGAGCGACGGGATCCTTTGCCCTCGCGCTGGAGAAGCTCAAGGTTTCCCTGAGCGACTCCGTCGCGGATCGCGTCATCGTGTCGCTGGGCATCGCCCGTGAGGTCGGTGGCAGCGATCTCGGGCGCGTGCTCGCCACCTTGAGCGACTTCCTGCGCCAGGACGCCCGTGCCCGCGGGGAGATTGAGGCACGCCAGAGCTGGACGGTCAACGCCGCTCGCGTGGCTGTCGCCGCGCCCTGGATCACGCTGCTACTGCTGTGCACGCGACCGGAGACGGTGGCCGCCTACTCGACGGCGACCGGTGCGCTCATCCTCATGGGATCCGCCGGACTCTCCGTCGTCGCTTACCGCTTGATGACCGCGATCGGCAAGCTCCCGGACGAGCCGAGGGTCCTCGCATGAGCCCCGCCGGTGCCCTCCTCGGACTTGCCTTCGGCGGCGCGCTCGCGCTCATCACTGCGGCCGTGATCGCTCACCGCCCACTCCGGCTCGCTGATCGCCTCCGCGGATCGCGCGGATCCGTGCTGGAGCGCGGCCCCCTCGATGCGCTGCGTCAGATCCTTGGCTCACCCCTGATGCGCCTGGTCAGCCGGGATGGGTCCGACCTCACCACCCGGTTACGTCGCGCGGGTCGTGAGGCTCATGCAGACTCCTACAGGCTCGAACGCCTCGTCTGGTGCGCAGCAGGGGTGGGGCTGGGCGCGGTGTTGGGTCTCGCGCTCGTCCTGCGCGATGGGTCGGTCTCTGGCATCGCCGTTATGGCCCTGGCTGTCGTCGGCGGCGTGGGCGGATGGCTCGTCCATGACCGACAGCTCGCACGCGCAACCCACGGGCGGGCCACGCGCATGTCCGAGCAGTTGCCCACCGTCGCCGAGCTCGTTGCCTTCGCCGTCGCAGCCGGGGAGGGCCCCCTGGCCGCCCTCGATCGTGTCGCTTCGACCGTCCGTGGCGAACTCGCAGGGGAATTCAGCCTCGCGGTACGTCGCGTCCGCGGGGGTGCTGCCTTTCCGGTCGCCCTTCGTGAGATGGCTGATGCACTTCCCAGCCTCGAGGCCTCGCGATTCGCTGACGGCATGGCGGTCGCGACGGAGCGCGGCACCCCGATGGCGGAGGTCCTGAGAGCGCAGGCTGCGGATGCGCGGGCGGGCGGCCGTCGACGCCTTCTGGAGAAGGCCGGGCGCAAAGAAGTGCTGATGCTCGTCCCGGTCGTCTTCTTCATCCTGCCCATCGTCGTTGTCATCGCACTCTTCCCCGGGATCCACGGACTCCAACTCACCGTTTCGTAATCACTCATCACTAAGGAGAAGGAAATGCCATCTATCCGCAATACGCTGGCTCGCATCATCACCCGCATCACCACGAGCGACCGCGGGGATGTCCCCGGCTGGGTCCTCGTTGCCGTGATGACTGCGGGCCTCGTGACCGCGCTCTGGCTCGTCGCCGATGACGCGCTCACGAGCGTCCTCGATCGCGCGATCAATAGCGTCTCGGGACCGTGAGCATCCGAGTCCGGCTCCGGGAGGACCGCGGGAGCGCAGTGGTGGAGTTCGCACTCGTCACTCCACTGCTGCTGCTCGTCGCTCTCGCGGTCCTCCAGGTGACTTTGGCCCTCCACGTGCGCTCGACCCTCACGGCAGCGGCCGCCGAGGGTGCGCGGGCAGGGGCACTCGCCGGCTCGGGACTCAGGGTTGCGGAAGCCCGCACGCGCGACGTGCTCTCGAGCGCACTCGGCGGCGACGCTGCTCAGGATGTGGTCGCCTCGCGCACACGTCGAGACGGCGTCGACGTCGTGCGCGTGCGTGTCTCGGCGCGGCTCCCGCTGCTCGGCACTCTCGGGCCGACCGCCCTCACCGTCGACGGCCACGCCATCGCGGAGCAATCATGAGGAGTCGCCTCGAGAGCAGGCTGAAGCGCGACGATGGCGCGGCGGTCGTCGAGTTCGTCGTTCTCGTCGTGCTCGTCATCGTGCCCATCGTGTACGTCGTCATTGCCGCAATGCAGGTGCAGTCGGCCGCCTACGCCGTCACCCAGGCCGCCCGCGAGTCCGCTCGCGCCTTCACCCAGGCCGACACGGTGACGCAGGCGCGGACCGCCGCCCGTGTCGCCGTGCGACTAGCCCTGGAGGACCAGGCCGTACCCATCCGCGGGGATGAGCTCACCGTGGATTGCCAGGGGCCATGCCTCACGCCCGGCAGCACCATCCGCGTGATTGTGAGCACGCGCGTTCGACTGCCCTTCCTGCCCGAGTCGTTGGCCGACGCGACGGTGGGAGCAGTCCCCGTGGAAGCGGTGCACGTTGCCGTCATCGACGACTATCGGGACGCGCCGTGAGAGCGCGGGGCACCGTGCGCCCCGATGACGGGGGCAGCATCCTCGTGCTCAGCCTGGGCTTCATCGTCATCTGCATCCTCGCTCTGGCCGTCGTCGTCGATGCGTCATCCGTCTTCCTCGCGCGTCGGGCGCTGCAGTCCCAGGCCGATGGAGCTGCCCTCGCTGGAGCGCAGGCCATCGACCTCGATGCCTATTACGCCCGTGGCGCATCTTCGCGTATCCGGCTCGACGCGGCCGGCGTGCGTGCCGCCGTCGAGCGACATGTGCGCCGGGATCCGGGGGACGGTCGGCTCAGGGGCGTGTCGCTGCGTGACGACATCGTGGTCGTCGCGATGAGCGACCGCGTGCGCCCGCCGTTCTCAGGGTGGCTGACACCGTCAGGCGCCTACGACCTCGAGGTCGAGGCGGGTGCGGTGCTCAGTTATCGCCCGGCGGGCTAGCCCACGGCGGGGGAGGCGCATTACCGAGGTCGCCGAGGCGCCGGCACCCGCCACTTCTCGACCCCCGACGGTGAGATCCGCGTGAGTGAGGGTCATGCCGTGATCACGCGCGCGGGCGAGCCGATTCGCCACCGAGCCCCGGGGGGCGCGGACCGCATCGACATCCGGCTTCTTGCCTTCAGCCTGGAGACCGCGCACCGCGACGACTAGGTGGCCCCGGGAGTCTCGTAGGCTTGCCGATCGTGGCTATTCCCGAAATCGGCGACACGCTCGCTGGCCTTGAGCAGACGCTCGCTGGCATCGAGCAGGTCCTCGACGTTCCCGCACTGAAGGAGCGCGTCGTCGAGCTCGAGGCACAGGCCTCCGCACCCGATCTCTGGGACGACCAGGCACGGGCCCAGGAGGTGACGTCGCAGCTCTCCCTGGCGCAAGGGGACATCCGGCGGATCGAAGGCCTGCGACGACGTCTCGACGATCTTGTCGTGCTGGTCGAGCTCGCCGAGGGCGAGGACGACGCGGATTCATGGACCGAGGCCGAGCGCGATCTCGACGGCCTGCGTCGCGATATCGCGGAGATGGAGGTGCGCACCTTGCTCTCCGGCGAGTACGACGCCCGCGAAGCCCTCGTGACCATCCGTTCCGAGGCCGGTGGGGTCGATGCAGCGGACTGGGCGGAGATGCTGCTTCGCCTCTATCTGCGCTACTGCGAGCGACACGGCTGGCCCACGGAGGTCTATGACACGTCGTACGCCGAAGAGGCCGGGATCAAGTCCGCCACCTTCGCTGTGAAGGCTCCCTACGCCTACGGCACTCTCTCCATCGAGCAGGGCACGCATCGTCTGGTGCGGATCTCGCCCTTCGACAACCAGGGGCGCCGGCAGACCTCCTTCGCGGCCGTCGAGGTGCTCCCGGTCACCGAGCAGACCGACCACATCGACATCCCCGAGTCCGACATCCGCATCGATGTCTTCCGGTCGAGTGGTCCGGGCGGGCAGAGTGTCAACACCACCGATTCCGCCGTGCGCATCACGCACATCCCCACCGGGATCGTGGTGTCCTGCCAGAACGAGAAGTCGCAGATCCAGAATCGCGCCGCTGCGCTGCGGGTACTCCAGTCGCGCCTGCTCGAGGTTCGCCGACGCGAGGAGCGGGAGAGGATGGATGCGCTCAAGAGCGACTCGGCCGGATCCTGGGGGACGCAGATGAGGTCCTACGTCCTGCACCCCTATCAGATGGTGAAGGACCTGCGGACGGAGCACGAGACCGGCAACACCTCCGCTGTCCTCGACGGGGAGATCGACGACTTCGTCGAGTCGGGTATCCGCTGGAGGCGCACCCAGGAAGTCCGGTCCTGAGGTAGCCTGCGCGCATGTCGTACTCAGTCGAGCCAGTGTCGCGGTCGTGGACCACCACCAAGGTCGTCTCCGTGATCGTGGCGATCCTGACAGCGGGATACATGCTGCCGTGGTGCATTGCCGCCGTGCGGGACGTGCCGCACTGGGCTGTCTTCTGGGTCAACCTGCTGCTGGGGTGGACCATCGTCGGCTGGGTCGTCGCGCTCATTATGGCGCTGCGCGCCCAGCGCGTGACGATCGTCCCCAACTAGCCCCTGAGGGGGGCTCGCCGGGGGATCCCCATTGATGGGGGCAAGCCGAGTGGCACCGCCTACACTCGACGGGTGATCCTGTTCGAGCGCGTGACCAAGCTCTATGCGAGCCAGACCCGTCCGGCTCTCGAGGACGTGTCGCTCGAGGTCGAGAAGGGGGAGTTCGTCTTCCTCGTGGGTGCCTCAGGGTCGGGCAAGTCGACCTTCCTCCGGCTTGTGCTCAAGGAGGAGAGCCCCACCGAAGGCAGGGTCTGGGTTGCCGGCAAGGATCTCGGGCGACTGTCCAGCTGGAAGGTGCCCCAGCTCCGTCGCCGCATCGGCACCGTCTTCCAGGACTTCCGACTCCTGCCTAATAAGACTGTCTTCGACAACGTCGCCTTCGCCCTCGAGGTCATCGGCAAGTCGCGCAGCCAGGTGCAGCGCATCGTCCCCGAGGTCCTCGAGCTCGTCGGCCTCGAGGGCAAGGAGCAGCGCATGCCGGATGAGCTCTCCGGTGGCGAGCAGCAGCGCGTCGCCGTGGCCCGCGCCTTCGTCAACAAGCCAGCCATCCTCATCGCCGACGAGCCCACGGGAAACCTCGATCCGGCTACGTCCGAGGGCATCATGAAACTGCTCGAGCGGATCAACCGCACGGGCACCACGGTCGTGATGGCCACGCACGATGCGGCGATCGTCGATCAAATGCGCAAGCGAGTCATCGAGCTCGAGCAGGGACACCTCGTCCGCGACCAGTCGCGCGGCGTCTACGGGTACCAGAGGTAGGCATGCGCGCACGATTCGTCCTCAGCGAGGTCGGCAATGGCCTCCGACGCAACCTCACGATGACCATTGCGGTGATCATCACCGTCGGCGTCTCACTCGCGCTCTTCGGAGTCGCCCTCCTGGTGCGCGCCCAGGTCGACACCATGAAGGACTTCTGGTTCGACAAGGTCGAGGTGTCGATCTTCCTCTGCAACGAAAACTCCGAGACAGCGTCGTGTGCGGGTGGCAAGGTCACGGACGCCCAGAAGG
>JAULZJ010000376.1:0-9701 GCA_032117435.1 Candidatus Nanopelagicales bacterium
CCGGCGATCGCGGCCGGTAACACCGTGGTTCTCAAGCCCTCCGACACGACCCCGGTCTCCTCGGTCCGCATGGCCGAGCTGATCGCGGATGCGGCAATCCTGCCGCCGGGAGTCCTCAACGTCGTCACCGGCGATCGCGATACGGGGCGCGCTTTGGTGTCGCATCCGACACCGCAGATGGTGGCGATCACCGGATCAGTGCGTGCGGGCATGGAGGTTGCGGGGGAGGCTGCCCGCGACGTCAAGCGTGTGCATCTCGAGCTCGGGGGCAAGGCACCCATCGTGATCTTCGACGATGCCGATGTCGAGGCGGCTGCCGAGTGGCTCGCCGTGGCGGGCTACTTCAACGCCGGGCAGGACTGCACCGCTGCGACGCGCATGATCGTGGCCCCGGGGATCTACGACGACTTCGTCGCGGCCATCGGCCAGCAGGCTGCCGCCACGGCGACGACGTTCGAAGAGGGTCCCGGCGGCGAGGCTCTCGTACCGCCGGTCAACAACGTCAATCAGCTCGAGCGCGTGCTCGGCTTCATCGAGCGAGCGCCCTCCCACGCAAGGATCGTCGCCGGCGGCAAGCGTCAGGGCGATCGCGGCTTCTACGTCGAGCCGACCGTCGTGGCGGACCTGCGCCAAGACGACGAGATGATCCAGAATGAGATGTTCGGCCCGGTCATCACCGTCCAGAAATTCTCCGATGAGGCCGAGGCGCTCGCCTGGGCGAACGGCGTCAACTACGGCCTCGCCTCATCGGTCTGGACCAAGGACTTCGGCCGCGCGATGCGGATGGCGAAGAACCTCGACTTCGGCTGCGTGTGGATCAACACCCACATCCCGCTGGTCGCCGAGATGCCCCACGGTGGCTTCAAGCACTCCGGATACGGCAAGGATCTGTCGATGTACGGCTTCGAGGACTACACGCGCATTAAGCACGTGATGGCCAGCCTCGATTAAGTCGTCAGCGGGTGCGGGGGAAGCCGAGGTCGACCGACGACGTTGCCGGGTCCGGCCACCGCGACGTGACGGTCTTGGTGCGCGTGTAGAAGTCCACGCCCGCCGGGCCGTACATGTTGGCATCGCCGAAGAGAGATGCCTTCCAGCCGCCGAAGCTGAAGTACGCCACGGGCACCGGGATGGGAACGTTGATGCCCACCATGCCGACCTGGATGTCGAACTGGAACTGCCGGGCGGCGCCCCCATCGCGCGTGAAGATCGCCGTGCCATTGCCGTACTGGTGGCGGTTGATGAGATCGACCGCCTCCTCGTAGGTGTCGACGCGGACTACCGACAGGACAGGCCCGAAGATCTCCTCGTCGTAGACCTTCATGCCGGGCTGGACCTGGTCGATGAGCGAAACCCCGAGGAAGTAGCCGTCCGCGGGGAGATCTGCCTCGCGGCCGTCGACGACGACGGTGGCTCCTTCGGCCGGGGCGCCGGCGAGGTAGGAGGTGACCTTGTCGCGGTGCTCCGCCGTGATGAGCGGCCCCATCTCGGCGTCGGGGTCCGTGCCGGGGCCGACCTTGACCTTGGGCATTCGCGCCGAGATTGCGTCGACGAGCCTGTCCCCGACACCGCCTACCGCGACCACGACGGAGATCGCCATGCACCGCTCACCGGCCGATCCGAAGCCCGCGCTTACTGCGGCGTCGGCTGCCATGTCGACGTCGGCGTCGGGGAGCACGACCATGTGATTCTTGGCTCCGCCCAGGGCCTGGACGCGCTTGCCATGAGCCGTTCCGGTCGAGTAGATGTACTTCGCGATCGGCGTTGAGCCGACGAAGCTCACCGCTTGGATGTCCGGGTGGTCGAGGATCCGATCCACGGCCACCTTGTCGCCGTGGACGACGTTGAAGACGCCGTCGGGAAGTCCGGCCTCCTTCAGCATCTCGCCGACGAGGAGGGAGACGGAAGGATCCTTCTCGCTCGGCTTCAGGACGAAGGTGTTGCCCGTCGCGATGGCATTCGCAAACATCCACATCGGGACCATCGCGGGGAAGTTGAACGGCGTGATGCCTGCAACGACGCCCAGGGGCTGGCGCAGCGAGTAGACATCGACGCCCGAGGAGACCTGCTCGCTGTAGGACCCCTTGAGCATCTGCGGTATGCCGCAGGCGAACTCGATGTTCTCGATGCCGCGCGCTAGCTCACCGGCCGCATCCGAGGGAACCTTCCCGTGCTCCTGGGAAATGAGATTGGCGATCTCCTCGCGCCGGGAAACCACGATCTTGTGGAAGGTGAAGAGGATGTCGGCGCGCTTGGACAGAGACGATGATCGCCACGTCGAGAAGGCTTCCTTTGCGGCATCGACGGCTGCGTCGACCTCGCTGACCGAGGCGAGGGCCACCTGGCCCTGCTGCTGGCCAGTCGCCGGGTTGAACACCGGGCCGCTTCGACCCGAGGCACCAGGGGTGCGCTGTCCACTGATCCAGTGATCGATGGTGTACACGTCGTGCTCCGCTCGTTGCCTCGTCCTGGGTGGTGCGTCGGTATGGGTGCGGCGGGGACGCGAGAGCCCCGCGAAGGGCTTCACTCTAGCCCTTCCGGGGAACAGGTCGATTCGGGCGCACCTCCGATCGGGCAGCGGGAGCGGCTCCCCGAGTCGCGAAGGTGGGCACGGCCGATAATCTGGCTCGACGGATCGGCAAGCCCGTGAGGAGGTTTCATGACCGCTGGCTTCATCGATGGCGCCATGCTCGAGCGCGGATCGAGTGGGACCTTCGACGTCGTGAATCCGGCTGACGGCACGGTGGTGCAGACCGTCGGTCTCGCGGGGGTGCCCGAGGTGGAGCAGGCCGTGACGGCGGCAAAGCGTGCCTTCCCGGCGTGGGCGGCGACGACACCCGGTGAGCGGGGCGCGGCCCTACTTGCTCTCGCTGAGCGCGTGAGCGCCCGTGCCGCGGAGTACGCCGAGGTGGAGTCGCGCCAGACCGGCAAGACCATCCGACTGGCCACGGAATTCGACGTCCCGGGCAGCATCGACAACGTCGTCTTCTTCGCTGGCGCGGCACGCCAGCTCGAGGGTCTGGCCTCGGGGGAGTACGACGCGACGCACACGTCGGTCATCCGGCGCGAGCCTGTGGGCGTGGTGGGCTCGATCGCCCCGTGGAACTACCCGCTTCAGATGGCGATGTGGAAAATCCTGCCTGCCATCGCCGCGGGCAACACGATCGTGCTCAAGCCCGCGGAGATCACACCCCTGACGACCCTCATGCTCGCCGAGGATGCGGCAGCGGCGGGGATCCCGGCCGGGGTCATCAACGTGATCGTGGGTCGTGGCCCCGATGCGGGCGAGGCCCTGGTGGGCCACGCGGATGTCGGGATGGTCTCCTTCACGGGCTCCACTCCGGTGGGTCGCCGCGTCATGGAGATCGCTGCCGCCCGCGCTGCTCGGGTGCACCTCGAGCTGGGTGGCAAGGCACCCTTCGTCGTGTACGACGACGCCGACATCGAAGCGGCTATCCAGGGTGCCGTGGCGGGCGCTCTCATCAACGCCGGTCAGGACTGCACCGCGGCGACGCGCATCTACGCCCAGCGTGGTGTCTACGACGAGATCGTGGCGGGAGTCGCCGATCTCCTGGGACGCATTCGCGTGGGGGATCCGCGCGATCCCGACACCGATCTGGGGCCCCTGGTGTCCTTCGCCCAGCGCGATCGGGTCGCGGGCTTCGTGGATCGGGCGCGCGGCTCCGGTGCGCGCGTGGTCGCCGGTGGCGAGATCCCCGGGGGCGACCTGGCCAAGGGCGCCTACTACGCCCCCACGCTCGTCACGGGCGCCGCCCAGGGCTCGGACATCGTGCAGCAGGAGATCTTCGGGCCTGTGCTTGTCGCCCTACCCTTCGATTCCGACGACGAGGGCATCGCCCTCGCCAACGACACGCCGTACGGTCTCGCCGCCTCGGTCTGGACCCGCGATGTTTACCGGGCTCAGACCGCCCAGCGCGCCATACGCGCCGGGACCGTGTGGGTCAACGACCACATCCCTATCGTGAGCGAGATGCCCCACGGTGGGATGAAGCAGTCCGGCTTCGGCAAGGACATGTCCAAGTACTCCCTCGAGGAGTACACCGTCGTCAAGCACGTCTCCTGGGACATCTCGGGGGAGCCGCGCAAGGAGTGGCATCGCACGATCTTCGCCGACCCCGGGGCCGATTCGCGTTAGCATCAGTCAGCAGTCCGATGAGCGAACGCTCGCCGAACACGAGGAGTGAGACATGACCAAGCGCCCACTGTCCCCGCAGGCCGCCGCCATGGTGGCGATGTCCCGGTCCGCCCTGTCGCGCCGTCGGCTCCTCCAGGTTGCCGGCATCACGGGCGTGGCCGCCACCGCTGCGGCGTGCGGCGCGGGCGGCGGCTCGAGTGACGCCACGAGCTCCGCCCCCTCCCCGACCCAGGCGACCGACCTGTCCGACACCGAGAAGTTCGCAAACTGGGCCAACTGGCCGCTCTACATCGACGTCGACGACGAGACGGGCGCCTACCCCACCCTCGAGGCCTTCACGGCCGCGACCGGGATCAAGGTCAACTACACCGAGGATGTCAACGACAACAACGAGTTCTACGCCAAGGTGCGCGCGCAGCTCGAGGCCGGCCAGTCCATCGATCGCGACATCGTCGTCCTCACCGACTGGATGGCGGCGCTGTGGATCAATAACGGCTTCGCTGCGCCCCTCGACAAGGCCTTGATCCCCAATGCCGCCAACCTGGCGCCTGCCTACAACGGCGTGGCATTCGATCCGAACCGCGACTACACGCTGCCGTGGTTCTCCGGCTTCGGTGCCTTCGGATGGAACAAGGCCCAGCTCCAGGACACCCTCGGCACCGACACCCTCACCTCGCTCGACCAGCTCTGGGACCCGGCGCTCAAGGGCCGCATCACGGTCCTTTCTGAGATGCGCGACACCATGGGCATCATCATCGCGTCCCTCGGGCATGACCCGTCCAACTTCACCGACGATCAGTTCCAGGAGGCCATCGGCGTCCTGCAGGCCCAGATCGACAGTGGCCAGATCCGCCAGGTGTCGGGCAATGACTACGTGGCCGCGCTGGAGACCGGCGACGTCATCGCGGTCATCGGCTGGTCGGGCGACATGTTCCAGCTCGGTGAGGACTACGGTGTCGGGCTGCCCGAGACGGGCGGCATGCTGTGGACCGACAACATGCTGATCCCGTCCGTGGCGACCCATAAGAAGAATGCCGAGGCGGTCATGAACTACTACTACGACCCCGTGGTCGCAGCCGAGGTCGCGGCGTACGTGCAGTACATCTCCCCGGTTGCCGGTGCAAAGGAAGCCATGGCGGATATCGATCCGTCCCTGGTCGACAACCCGTGGATCTTCCCCGACCAGGCGACCCTGGACAACTCCTATGTCTTCATGACCTTGACGCCGGAGCAGGACGAGGCCTACCAGCGAGAGTTCCAGAAGGCCATCGGCTTCTAGCCACTCAGGCGTAGGCTGCCAACCCGTTCGAGAGGAGAGCCCGTGGCGGCCACCGATGGAGTGCAGGACCTGCAACTGGTCAACCTAGTGAAGGCCTTTGGTGATTTCGTCGCCGTCGATGACCTCACCCTGACAATCCCCGCGGGCTCCTTCTTCGCCCTGCTCGGACCTTCCGGGTGCGGCAAGACCACCACTTTGCGCATGGTCGCTGGGTTGGAGGACCCCACCAGCGGGCAGATCCTCCTCGGCGCGAGCGACATCACCAACGAGAAGCCCTATAAGCGCCATGTCAACACGGTCTTCCAGTCCTACGCGCTGTTCCCCCACCTGGACATCTTCGAGAACGTCGCCTTCGGTCTGCGCCGCCGCGGCATCAAGGATGTCGCCGGCCCGGTCAACGCCATGCTCGAGTTGGTCGAGCTCGGCCCACTTGCCCGGCGCAAGCCGGCGCAGCTCTCCGGCGGCCAGCAGCAGCGCGTGGCAGTCGCCAGGGCCCTGATCAACCAGCCGGGAGTGCTCCTGCTCGATGAGCCGCTGGGTGCCCTCGATCTCAAGCTGCGCCGCCAGATGCAGATCGAACTCAAACGAATTCAGACGGAGGTCGGCACGACATTCGTCCATGTCACGCACGATCAGGAGGAGGCCATGACCATGGCCGATACCGTCGCGGTGATGAACAAGGGCCGGATCGAGCAGATGGGTGCGCCCATCGAGATCTATGAGCTGCCGCGCACGGTCTTCGTGGCGAACTTCCTCGGCCAGTCCAACATAGTCACGGGATCGGTATCCGGTCGATCGGGGGAGGATATCGTCGTGTCGGCGTACGGCGCCTCCTTCACGATTCCGATCAATCGATCGACGCGCCAGGACGGCGAGATCGTCGTCGGCGTGCGCCCGGAGAAGCTCTCCATCGCCCCCGCCGGCTCGGCCGTGCCCGATCGCAGCAACCGCGTCACCGGCAAGATCACGGACGCGTCCTTCACGGGCGTCTCGACGCAGTACCTCGCCATGACGGCCTGGGGTGATGAGTGGATGGTCTTCGAACAGAACAGGTCGGCGGACATCCTGCGTCCCGGGGACGAGGTCGTCATGCATTGGGCGCCCGCGCACACGTTCGGGCTCGACGTCCCGCCGGAGGCCTGACGTGCCGGCGCTGGCGCCCACCTCAGGTGGCTCATCCGGTGTCGTGATCTCCGGGGCAGCCGCGCAGCGGCGCCCGCGCACCGCCTACCTTCTGCTCATCCCCGGCCTCGCCTGGCTCGCGATCTTCTTCGTGGTTCCCCTGATCTCGCTCTTCTTCACGAGTCTCCAGGCCCCGACCGGCAAATCGGGCGTCTACCAGCCCGCCTTCGAGGTCTCCAACTACCTCGTGGCGATCCAGGAGTACTGGCCGACCTTCGTCAAGTCCTTCATCTACTCCGGCACTGCCACGGTCCTCGCCCTGATCATCGCCTATCCGCTCGCGTACTTCATCGCCTTCCGTGCTGGCAAGTGGCGTGCCCTGCTGCTCGTCCTCGTCGTCGCGCCCTTCTTCGCTTCCTTCCTCCTGCGCACCTATGCCTGGCGGACGATCCTCGCGGATGAAGGCTTCATTACGAGCTTCTTGAACGCCCTGCACCTGCTGCCGCAAGGGCGCATCCTCAACACCCCGATCGCCGTGGTGCTCGGCCTGACGTACAACTTCCTGCCCTTCATGATCCTCCCTCTCTACGCGGCGCTGGAGCGCATCGATCCACGACTCGTCGAGGCCGCCGGTGATCTCTACGCATCCCCCTTCACCGGCTTCCGCAAGGTGATCTGGCCGCTGAGCCTGCCCGGCGTGGTGGCGGGCACCCTGCTCACCTTCATCCCGGCATCCGGTGACTACATCAATGCCACGTTGCTCGGAGCACCCAGCGATCGCATGGTCGGCAACGCCATCCAGACCAACTTCCTGCAGTTCCGCGACTATCCCATCGCGAGTGCGCTGTCCTTCATCCTCATGGCCATCATCCTCGCGGTGGTCTTCGTCTATATCCGCAGAGCGGGGACGGAGGACCTGGTCTGATGCGGTGGCTGCGTAAGAACCTGATCCCGATCATCGGGATCCTCGTGCTGATCTACCTCTTCGTGCCCATTGCCGTGGTCGCGATCCTCAGCTTCAACAAGCCGGAGGGCAAATTCAACGTCGCGTGGAACCAGTTCTCCCTGGAGGCCTGGCAGAACATCTGCGGTGTCCCCGGGGTGTGCGGCTCCTTCGTCACCAGCATGCAGATCGGCCTCATCGCCACGCTGGTCGGCACGATCTTCGGCACGATGATCGCCTTCGCCCTCGTGCGATATCGCTTCCGCGGTCGCTCGACCACCAACCTGCTGATCTTCCTGCCCATGGCCACGCCGGAGGTCGTGCTCGGGTCGAGCCTCCTCGCGCTCTTCCTCAATCTGGCCTTCCCGCTCGGCTTCTGGACGGTGACGATCGCGCACATCATGTTCATCATCAGCTTCGTCGTCGTCACGGTGAAGGCCCGGCTTCAGGGCATGGACCCGCGCCTCGAGGAGGCGGCACGCGATCTCTACGCCGGTCCCCGGGCCACCTTCCGCTATGTCACCTTCCCGCTGGTGCTCCCCGGCATCCTCGGTGCGGCACTGCTGGGCTTCGCGCTCTCCTTCGACGACTACATCATCAGCGCATTCAACGCCGGCACCCTGGTGACCTTCCCCATCTACATCTGGGGCGCGGCCCAGCGCGGCATCCCCGTCCAGGTCAATGCCCTGGCCACCCTCGTATTCGTCATCGCGCTCATCACCGTCGTCTCCGTCCAGGTGGTCGGCTCCCGCCGGCGGCGCAAGCTGGAGAGCACTGTCTCGAGCTGACGCCCATGCCCTTCCCTGACATTGTCACCCCCGCAGCGCGTGCGGCACTCGCCGACGTGGAGTTCACGCCGTACTGGCTCACCCAGGCGGAGCGTCCCGCAGCGCGACCCGCCCTCGTGGGCGACATCCAGGCAGACCTCGTCGTCGTCGGCGGGGGACTGAGTGGTCTGTGGACCGCCTACGAGGCGCGGCGTCGCTTCCCTGACTGGACCATCGTGCTCCTGGAGGGCCAACGCATCTCGGAGGCCGCATCGGGACGCAATGGTGGATTCGTCGCCGCGACACTCACCCACGGGCTGGGCAACGGCCTGGCCCGCTGGCCGGATGAGATGCCCGAGCTCGTGCGACAGGGCCAGGACAATCTTGACGCCATCGTCGCGGTCATCGAGGCGGAAGGCATCGAGTGCGATCTCGTGCAGAGCGGTGAGCTCGATGTCGCCGTAGAGGACTACCAGGCAGCCGATCTGCGTGAAGTCGTGGACCAGGCGGCGGCACTGGGCCTTGCCTATGAATTCCTCGATCGAGATGCTGTCCGCAACATCGTCGACTCGCCCACGTATCGTGCGGGCGTGCTGGACCGCGATGGCGTCGTCATGGTGGACCCGGCACGCCTGTCATGGGGTCTCGCTGCTGCCGCGGAACGCGCCGGGGTCGCTGTCCACGAGCGCACGCGCGTCACCGGGCTGGAGCGCGCGGGCAGCGGCCTGCGCGTCGACACCGACTTCGGCTCGGTGAGCGCTGCTCGCGTCGCCCTGGCCACCAGCGCATTCCCCCCGCTCCTGCGACGCCTGGGCCACTACGTCGTGCCCGTCTACGACTCCGTGCTCATGACCGAGCCGCTGAGCGAGGAGCAGCGGGACGCGATCGGCTGGCGCGACCGTGTGGGCATCGGGGATTCGGGCAACCAGTTCCACTACTACCGCATCACCGCAGACGGCCGGATCCTCTGGGGCGGCTACGACGCCAGCTACTACGGCGGCTACAACCCGATGCACGAGAGGCAGGGCGCACCCTTCGCGCGACTGTCCGAGCATTTCCGCTACACCTTTCCCCAGCTCGATGGCCTGCGCTTCACCCACGCCTGGGCCGGGGCCATCGACACGTGCTCGCGCTTCAGCGCCTTCTGGGGCACGGCGTACGGCGGCCGGCTGTCCTATAGCCTGGGATTCACCGGGCTCGGCGTCGGCGCCAGCCGATTCGGTGCCCAGGTCATGCTCGATCTGCTGAGCGGAAGCGCCACGGAGCGCACACGGCTTGAGATGGTGCGCACCAAGCCGATCCCGTTCCCTCCGGAGCCTGTCCGGGGGATCGGAATACGTGTCACGCGGCGCGCGATCGACAAGGCGGATCGCCACGAGGGCCGGCGCAATCTGTGGCTGCGCACCCTGGACCGCATCGGCCTCGGCTTCGACA
>JAULZJ010000377.1:0-1469 GCA_032117435.1 Candidatus Nanopelagicales bacterium
GTCTCTGCGAGTGGTCGCTAACTGCCCGAATTAGCGACCACTCGGCGCAATGGTGCGCTGACGGGGCTGTGGATAGCCGACGGCATCGCTCCCCCGTCCCAGGGATGCTTCGGCCATGCCTCATCACGCTCGCACCGCAACCTCACTCACCCGGGACCGGCTGGCCAACGCCTTCGGCTCTACGCCCTTCACACACGCTGACCTCGCCGCCATCGGGTTGAGCCGCGGTCAACTTCGCGCCGCACAGGCTCAGGGCTACGTCACCTTCGTGAATCGGGGTCTCTTCGCTGTCCAAGGGTCAGCCAGCCAAGAATCCGCCGCCGACGCAGCGCGACGGGCCCTCAAGTCCCTCGACGGCGTGCAAGCCGTCATCGCCGGCAGAGTCGCCGGCCAGCTTCACTCAACACCGATGATCACACCGCTCAGCGCTGGCTTCCAACACAACGTGACTGAGGTGATGGTTCTGAAAGGTTCCCTTACCCACTTCGGGCGTCGAATGTCCAACATTCTCGCGCGTCCCGTCGCAGAGTTCCCCGACGATGTCGTCGAGATCGACGGGATCCCTACGACTGGCCGGCTCCACACGGCTATCGATCTCGTTCGCATGGGCCTGCGTCCTGCGAACGCGACACGCGCGCGAAGCCTTGCGCTTCCCGAAGCCCTGGTGATCCTCGACGCAACCACTAGGAATCTTGGGGATCTCACACCCGGGGAGGCGGCCCTGCGCCTGCAAGGTTTGCGCCCTCGCTTCCGGCAGGCGCAAGGGATCCGCGCCGTTGACACAGCAATTCACTTCGTGGATCCACGATCGGAGACTCCGCTGGAATCCTGGTCTCGTGGGCACATGATCGTGCACGGCATACCGCTCCCGATGCTTCAGCAGGTGCTCCTCGGAGCAGACGGGCAGAGCTACAGGGTCGATTTCTGCTGGCCCGAGGCGCGACTGATTGGCGAGGCTGACGGCCTGGCCAAGTACGGCGACGACACGCAGTCCTTCAGGCGCGCCAAGGCGGAGGAGATCAACCGTCAGCGCGCCTTGGAGAAGGACAACTGGCGGTTCGTTCGCTGGACCTGGGACGACATGGCCCGGCGTCCACTCGAGGTGATGCGTGAATTGAGCCGCGCACTAGCCAACTCCCCGCTGGCCGCGTAACGCACGCCGTCTCTGCGAGTGGTTGTCAATTCGCCCTGTTAGCAGCCACTCACAGAGACGGTGCGCGTCGCTAGTCGAGCCAGCCCAGACGCTTGGCTAGGGCCTCGCGCCTATTGGCGAAGCGATCCGCTTGCACCTGCAGGCCCTCGAGGAAGTCGGCGAGTTCCTGGCGGGCGATCTCGCCATCAGGACCAAGGTCGGTGCGCTCGAAGACCTTCCAGTGCCGAAGCACTGGCATGAGGACCTCGTCGATGTGCTGGGTGAGGTCGTAGATGCCGGCGACGGCGATCTCCATGGCCTTGCGGGTGAAGCCCTC
>JAULZJ010000377.1:1479-6108 GCA_032117435.1 Candidatus Nanopelagicales bacterium
CGAAGTCCCGCACGGTGTCGGTCACCGCGCGCATCGACACATCGGGCGAGTGATCGAACGCCGCACCGAAGACGTTGCGGTAGAAGAGCATGTGCAGGTTCTCGTCCAGGGCGATCCGCTGGAAGAGCTGCTCGGCGAGGGGATCGCCCGTGGCGGCACCGGTGTTGCGATGCGAGACGCGCGTGGCAAGTTCTTGGAACGACACGTAGGCCACCCCGTGGAGCAGGCCTGGGTGAATCGCCTCGAAGCCCGTCGTCATGTGGACCATGCGTGCGTCCTCGAGGGCCACCGGATCGACCGCGCGGGTCACGACGAGGTAGTCGCGAATGGCCACGGCATGCCTGTTCTCCTCCGCCGTCCAGCGGCCGACCCAGGTGCCCCACGCGCCGTCGCGGCCGAAGATGCTCGCGATCTCGTGGTGGTAGCTCGGCAGGTTGTCCTCGGTGAGCAGGTTCACGACGAGGCTCGAGCGGGCTGCATCGCTGTAGCGCTGCTGCTCCGGCGACCAGTCCTCGCCGCCGAGGAAGGCGAAGTTGCGGCCCTCGTCCCACGGCACGTAGTCGTGCGGGTTCCACGGCTTGTGCATCGTGAGGTGGCGCTCCAACTCCGCCGTGACGACTGGCTCAAGATCGATGAGGAGCCGTACGTCGGGTGAATCTGCTACCGCTGTCATAGGAAAACTCTCCCATGCCGGGATCGGCGTGGGGACCCCGTGTGGCCCACCGTGCCGCCCGCCAGCGTCTACCGACCAGTAGCGCGCTGGCACGGTTGACACGCTGGGGACACTGAATGCCCGTCCCCCGGAGGTCCCCGTGAAGCACACTCAAGGCCTTACCGCCGCGTCCCTGGCATGTGCCGTCGCCGCGACATCCCTGCTCGGCATCGCTTCGTCCGCCGCGGCTGCCGACGCCGTCCAGGTCATCGGCAAGCCGCCCACTCTGTGCACGGACCCATCGGGCAAGTGGGCACAGGTCGCGCCCATGTCCACGAACTCGCTGATGCTGTCCACGACGACCAAGGACAATGGCGTGACGTGCGCGTACACGGCGGGTTCGGGTCGTCGGTCGATCAAGCCGGGTCAGACGAGCAACTGGTCGAGTTCGAGCCCTCAGGGCGTGAGTTCCGAGTACAAGTGCTACGGCGACGATGGCAAGAACATCACCTATGCCAACAGTTACGTCGGTAGCGATGGCACGGGATACACATACAACGTCCAGCCGACGAACTGGAATACCAAGACCAAGCACTGGGGTGGCGCCATCCTCTGGTCGAGTGCAGACCATCAGGGCACCTCGGTTGCCTCCAGCCAGTTCGTGAAGTCCTGCAATGGCGATGACGGTGTCATCAATGTCGCCCGCATCTATCCCGTGAACATGAGCCTCACCGGATTCAATGCCGGGACGGTAGGAGTGCCATCGAGCTATACCTTGGCGGTCAACGCCGCCTATGGAGGCGGTTCCCCCGTCCAGGGTCAGGTGGCACTGATGCTCAGCCAGGACGACTCCAACCTCACACCTGCAGACGACGTCGCGCTTGCCGGGGGGTCGCTGGTCAGCGGCATGCTCACCGTGCAGACGGCGTTCGTCACCGGAAGTCAGGCGAATCCCGTGCCGGTGTCGCCGGGCTCGTACTTCCTTTTCGGGGCCTACAAGGGGACTCAGTCGACGACGCCGGTAATCCCCAGCTCCGGCTGGTTCAAGATGGCGACCAACACGATGCCGCTCACTGTGTCGGCCAACGTTGCGCCCAGCGCCATCCGGTCCCTGCCGGCTCAGCGTGCTGTGGAGTCGCCTGCCCCGGTGACGACTCGGGCCCGTCACTTCGGTGGCCCGATGGGCTCCTCGATTGTCGAGGACGGCACACAGCGGGGGGGCCGGCTCTCGATCGTCTGCCCGAGCGGTGGCGTCCCCACGCAGATCAACGTCAACTCCAGCGACGAAGACGTGAGCATCGACTCGGTCAAACTCGATCGAGTGGGTGACCGGATCCGGGTGAAGATCGATGCGCCTCAGGGGGCTTCCACGCAGATCCAGGCGATTTGCCGCAAGGCGAGTGCGCCACTCGATCGCGACGCCAACCTCACTTATGGCAGTGCAGGAGATGACTACGTGAGCATCGGTCAAGTCAAGAACGCGGTCTACGCGGGCCTCGGTAGCGACGTCGTCGTCCTCGCCGGCCAGGGCTCCGTGGGCGACGGCGGTCTCGGCGCAGATGACATCACCGTGTCGGCCAAGGACGCCGTAGGGGTCGGTGGCTTCGGCCGCGATGTACTGCGCTCGACGACGTCCAAGCGGAGCCTGCTCATCGGCGGTCCCGGCCGCGACACGCTCATCGGAGGACCCGGCCGCACGATCATCAATGCCCAGGATGGCCGGCCCGGAGACATCGTGAGGTGTATGTCATCGAGCAATGAGGTCTACAAGGACAGGGGAGACAGACTCAGCGGACCCTGCACGATCGTTCGGTGAGAGGTCCGGCTCTCTTCGAGAGCGGGTGACGGGAATCGAACCCGCGCTGTCAGCTTGGGAAGCTGATGTTCTGCCATTGAACTACACCCGCGGGGGGCTGATCGCTCGTAGGCGCTCATCGGCGGTCACGAACCAACCCGCCCTCCTGGCACGGAAGTATGCCACCCTCGGGCATCCGTCATGCCGCGGGCGGCGCGGATTCCGTCCCCGAGAGCGGAGAGATTGCCTGCACTGTTGCGCTAGCGTGATGGCCAACTCCGTCCCGAGAGAAGGAACGCCGATGACCCGCCGCTGCCTCGTGACCGTGACCGCTGCCGCTCTCGCCTTGAGCATGAGTCTGCCCGTCGCACAAGCGTCGTCGAGCCACTCCGGTCCGTCCTCTACGGCGACCGCGAGAGTGGAGAAGGTGACGCTGGGTGCCGCGAATGTGCGCGGGATGATGGCGCACTCGCTTAAGGACGCCCGAAGCCTGAACCTCCAGCGAGCCTTCGGCGTGCCGACGACATGGAAGGTCTCGCGCGTCGCGATCGCCGAAGCGGACAGCAGACCGACATCGACCGCAGGTGCCACCTCGCCCACCGACTACGCGACGTGGACAGTCGGCATCGCGGTTGTCTTCGATGATGGCGGCGACCAGCCCGTTATGGTGAGCATCTCCTACGTCTGGAAGTCCGGCGTCCTCGTCAAGCGCACTTTCGTGGACCAGCCCATCCTGGAAGATCACTGGCGGGGCAACACGACCAAGCGCAACCTCGGCTGGGCGATGAACAAGGCTCGCGATTACATGGCTGACAACCCGGACACATTCTCCGAGGTGTCTCCGATGTATGCGGCGAGCGTCCGGGATCCTCTGACGCCGCGTCTGGATCGAGAGTGGAAGTGGATCTTCGCCGTGGCTGCCGATGCCTCGGTCGGATACATCATCGTCAACGATGTCACCAGCGAAGTGACCTACCTCCAGCTCTAGTCTCAACCGCCTTCCACAGGCACCTGCGCGGTGACCGCTGCGTTGTACGCCATCCGGATCCAGCCGTGTGTCCAGATGGCGCCGACCACGCGGTCGGCGACCGGCGCTCGGGATAGGTCCACCTGCGTCGCGACCGCACGTGCCGTGTCCATGAACGGGGTCGGATCCGGGACGGCTCCAGGAGCCGTGCCCTCGACAAGATCGGCCGTGCGCGACCACGCCTGGGTAGTCACTCGGGCGTCAGCGAGCAGGGGCTTGCCGAGGTCGGGCACGAGGGAGACGACTGGCGGCCTGTCACCGGACCAGCCGGCGATGAGATGGCCACCCACGGTCATTGTCCGCAGGTTGTCTATGACGAGTTGCCAGGCGCTGGCGCGTGCAATCGCGTCGGCATCCTTGGACGCCAGCGATACCTCGACGACCTCCTCGGATCGACTGAAGGAGGCGGAGGATTCGAGCAATTCCCGGGACGTCACGCGCTGCCCACCCTCGACGAGATCCGTCACCGCGCCCATGAGCACATGGTTCGCGCGTCTGATCGCATCGGAGACATTGCTGCGCAGCCCCGCGATGACACCGCGCGGCCACATGAGCAGCGCGACGCCTACGCTGATCGCGGCGCCGAATGAGATGTCCTCGAATCGCTCTACGGCGACGTTGAGATCCGGTGGCCAGTTGGCCAGGCTGAAGGCGACGATGACGAAGAGGGAGAAGGCCGCCTGGCCGATGATGTAGGCGGTCGTCGCCTGCGTGTACACGGCGAGGAAGGTCACCAGAGCCAGGGCCATCCACATCAGCAAGGGGTGGGTGCCCTCGACGACGAGCAGGCCATAGCCGACCAGGGCTCCCGCAAATGTCCCGGCGAGGGCAAGGAGCGATGTCTTCAGTGTCGATACGCCGTCCATGCGCAGGGTGGCCACCACGCCGAGGAGCACCCAGAACCCGTGACTGACCCCGACGATCTCCACCACCAGCGCCGCCAGGGCGAGGCCGACTCCTGTGCGCAGCGCCAGCCGCATCCAGGGGGATCGCAGGGACACCTGACTCGCGAGTTCACGCCATGGGTGCCCGACGGGTGGCTCGGGGATGGAGTGCTCCGACTCGTCGAAGTTCTCCGCTGGCTCGCCGAGTACTCGGCGTACCAGGATGTTGAGCCGCACGACCGAGATCGCCATCGCCCGGTCGGGGAACGCC
>JAULZJ010000377.1:6118-8616 GCA_032117435.1 Candidatus Nanopelagicales bacterium
CCGTATCGACCATGTCGACGCGCTCCGCGGGGGACCCGAGGGAGTCCTGGCCAAGCGCCTCGACCGCGCTGTCCCACTGCTGCTGCCACAGGTCGACCAGGGGGCCGGCTGAAGGCGTGGCTTGGTGCGACTCCAGCGCATCCGCCGTGGCCTGGAGGCACTGGGCGCTGAGTTGGACCAACTCCCGAGTCTGCGCCAGAGAGCTGATCGGCTTGCGATAGCCGACACCGCGATCGAGTGCGGCCAGGAGTGCCTCGACCTGGCCCACGAGCACGAGGAGTGCGCGATCAGGGCCGCGGAGGCCCGCTCCCCGGAAGGGATTGCCGAGGTAAGAGGCCTCCAACTGCTTGAGCGACTGCTGGAGTGCTTGACGATCGAGTGGCTTCGCGCTGGCGCGGTCTGCGATGGATGCCGCGATGGCACGAAGGGATGAGATGCACGCCGCGCGGACCGGGGCGAGATTGCGACGGGGCAGCACGAGCAGTGTCACGGGAAGTGCAACCGCGACCGCAATGCCCCAGCCAGCGAGCAGCGGTCCTATCGAGTCGACCGACGTGGCGACCATGACGCTCGCGACGTAGACGATCGTGAGAGCGGGTGAGGCATTCGCGAATGAACCGCGCAGCGCCACGATGAAGGCGAGCGCGCCCGTCACGATGAAGGTGACGAGCACGATCGACGGCAGGCTGAGCGCGGCGAGCGAGGCCACCACCACCAGCACCGCGCCCGCTACGCCGGTGGCGATCAGGGACGACGTTCGCCGTCGCAGGGAACCCCCGAAGTCGGCAGTCCCGAGTAGCGCGATCGATCCGAACGCCGCGAGGACCGGGGCGGGACTGCCCGGAAGCAGGTTCAGCGCGATGCCGAGAGCAAGCGTCGTGCCCACAGCAGCGCGAACGCCGCGCCGCAGGCCCACGTGGCCCGGGTCGACGATGCGCAGCCTCACGCGGCGACCCTAGCGAGGCCTGGGACTCTAGGGTGGCGCTGTGGCAGGGAGGCCGGAGCAGCCGGATGACGGGCGCGATGCGCTACCCGATCTCACGGTCGCGGATGTTCTGCGCGAGCGCCCCGCTTCCTTCCGATCGCCCACGCAGATCGCACGCATCGCCATTGCGGTCACCGTGTCGTGGGCCGCGGGCTACTGGATCTCGCCTAGCAACTTCGGCATCTTCGCGCCGCTCACCACGCTGCTCGTCGTCTCGACGTCGCCATGGAGCACCATCGGGCTCTCCGCGCAGCGCATCCTCGGCACCGGCCTTGGCGTGCTCGTGGCGACGCTGTGGGTGAGCTGGGTCGGTGTCACCTGGTGGTCGGTCGTCATCGCCATGGCAGCCGCCCTCCTCATCGCGAGCCGGCTACCGCTATCCCTGGGCGGCCAGTTCCAGATCCCGACGGCGGTGCTCTTCGTCTTCGCGCTCGGCGAGGTGACCTGGGAGCAGGCTGCCTGGCGCGTGATCGACGTAGCCATCGGCGGGGCGATCGGCGTGCTGGCCATCTATCTGCCGCCGCCGCGGCCGAAGCCCGAGAGGTTCGAGGCCTGCCTTCAGGAGTACCGCGACAAGCTCATCGAGCTCCTCGCCGGCATGGCTGCTGAACTCCGTGCGACGACCGCACCCCTGGGCGTCGATGTGCTGCACGACTTCGTACCCGTAAGCCGTGCGCTGCGCGCGACCGCGGAGAAGGCAAACGATGAGCTGGTGTCCTTGGCCCAGACCGTTGCCTTCAACCCGCGGGGACGGAGGGTGATCGAGGAGCTGGGCGATGACGCGCTGAGATTGCGGCGCCTGCGCAGCATCGGCATCCACGTGCGCGGCATCGCCGGTGCGGTGAACAAGGACTACGACCGTGCCGATGATGTGCCTGCGCTCGGGAAGTCCACCCTTGCTGACCTACTCGATGGGCTGGCTGATCTCGGGCAGCTCGCGCTCGGCTCGCCCGGCATGCCCGTGAGGTGTCCGGCGCCCACCGACATGCTCGGCTCCGCCCAGGCGTTCGACGCCCGTGTGCGCGCGCTTGCCGACCAGCTCGCCCGGCAGGGGACCGGCGACGTCCTCGAGTCGGTGTCCCTGCTGGGCCGGCTGGAGTACGTCGCTGGGCAGTTCGAGGGCTTCGAGCGGCCGCCCGGTGAGAGCGGTGACCGGTTCGAGGACGACTGACGAGGCGATAGCCTCACCCCGTGCTGCTCTCCGATCGCGATCTGCGCGCCGAACTCGACGCCGGCCGAGTCGGCCTCGATCCCTACGACCCGGGCATGATCCAGCCCTCGAGTGTCGACGTACGCCTCGATCGCTACTTCCGCGTCTTCGAGAACCACCGATACCCGCACATCGACCCGGCCGAGGAGCAGCCTGACCTCACCGAGCTCGTCGAGGTGGCATCGGACGAGGCCTTCATCCTGCATCCGGGTGAGTTCGTGCTCGCATCGACCTACGAAGTCGTGACGCTGCCCGACGACATCGCCGGTCGCCTGGAGGGCAAGTCGTCGCTGGGTCGGCTCG
>JAULZJ010000378.1:0-5597 GCA_032117435.1 Candidatus Nanopelagicales bacterium
CAGCGAGGACAACCCTGGCGGATGGGGCCTCAACGTGCCGGGGCTGCCCGACTCGGTCGTCGGCTCCCCCGACTTCTCCCTCATCGGCCAGTTCAACCTCTTCGGCGCCTTCGCCGCCATCGGCATCCTCGCCGCCGGCCTGGCGGTCTTCAGCCTCATGCTCACGGACTTCTTCGACACCATGGGCACGGCGTTCGGCATCGCAGCGGAGGGCGAGCTCCTCGATGAGGACGACGACGTACCGCACATGCAGGCGATTCTCGCCGTGGATGCCGGCGCAGCGATCGTGGGCGGCGCGGCGAGCGCATCGAGCAATACCGCCTACATCGAGTCGGCAGCGGGCGTCGGCGACGGCGCACGCACCGGCATTGCCGCGATCGTCACCGGCGTGCTCTTCCTCGTCGCGATGTTCTTCACGCCCCTGGTCACCATCGTCCCCTGGGAGGCGGCGGCACCCGCCCTGGTCGTCGTCGGCGCCATGATGATGATGCAGGTCCGCAAGATCGACTTCACCGATCTCGCGATCGGCATCCCGGCCTTCCTCACGATCGTCCTCATGCCCTTCACCTATTCGATCGTCGTGGGTATCGGAGCGGGCTTCGTGAGCTGGGTCGTCATCAGGATCTTCCAGCGCAAGGCTCGCGAGATCCCGATCGTGATGTGGGTGGTCACGGTGGCCTTCGTCGTCTACTTCGCCTCCGAGCCGATCTCGGGGTGGATCGGCCAGTAGTCGCGCGCGTGGGCCCGATCTCGTGAAGGTAGAGGTGCACACGCGCCTGGGTGCGATGCGACGCTGCTCCTTGACGTACCCCCTCCGGAAGACGGCCATGCCGGACGCACCTGACCATGCCGACCAAGCCCCCTTGAGGCGCTGCACGTCGCGGCGCGCCCCTTAGCCTCGAATCCCCTCACATCGACACTCCCCGAGGCCGGCTCCTCACCGCGAAGTCGGGCTCAACTCCTCGAGCTCAACTCCTCGGTGTGAGCGAACGACCATCGCGCCACCTCCTTGACTGGTCCAGACACGGTCATGGCTGAACGATGGTGACCGCGGACATGACCCGATTTGTCCGACATCGCCGAAAGGGTGGGCCTTAGTCGACGCATATGGGAGTGCCATGTCTACGAAGACCCCTCGCCGCCGCAGCGTGATGCGGCGCATCACCGCTGGAGTGAGTTTCACGAGTACGGACTCGATCCCCGGCTACAACTGCGATGCCACCGTCAGGCGATCTGGAACGCCGACTGCAACGTCATCGCGGCGTCACAGAAGCCCACACCCACCGTGGTCACTCCTCGCCCTACCCGTCGACTCGATGCGTCAGATCATCGCTGAGGGGAGGCGGGACCCATCCCGCTCATGACCCCGATCGGGTCGCTCACCGCAGCCGCGATGCTCGTGGCCGCTGGCGCGATGTTCACGGCCCTGCCGGGGTCGCCCCAACCGGGTGCGGACAGTCCCGCGGCCGTGCCCGCGGTGGTCGCCGATCCGGCGGTGCCTGACGCGGTGGTGCCTAACCCGGTCGTGCCTGACGCGTTAGTGCGTGACGCGGTGGCGCCTAACCCGGTGTCTACAGGCGGCGACCCAGAGCAGCCACCCACGGATGATGCCCCCGTCGACGACGTCGACGCTGTCGAGCCTGCCGGCTCCGAGCCGGTCTCGGTGGCAGTCCCTGACCTCGGGATCCGTGCCACCGTGATCCGCACCGGGTTGGACACCGAACGCGGAGTCATCGTCCCCGAGGACGTCATGGTCACGGGTTGGTACACGGGCAGCCAGCCACTCGGCGCAGACGCCGGGGCGACCGTGATCGTGGGCCACCGCGACTCACGAACGCAGGGCTCCGGCGCACTTGTATCGATCGACCAACTTGCCACAGGCGCCATCATCACGGCCATGGATCGTGACGGGGCGGTCTACGACTACGTGGTGCAGACCGTCGAAGTGCTCGACAAGACCAGGTTCCCCGAGGAAGCTCGCCGGATCTTCGCCCTGGACGGACCGCCTCGGCTCACCCTGATCACCTGCGGGGGCACCTTCGACGAAGCTGCGCGCAGCTATGAGTCCAACGTCATCGTCACCGCGGTCGCCGTAGGAAGCGGGACAGGCGCCACGGCGCTGGGCGGTTGACCACCGCCGCCACCCATCCCCCTGGCCTGATGAGCAATGCCGTCGATCCATCACGGGCACGGACACGCCCGCGTCCCCCTGCTGCATGGGCGATCACCGCCACGGCTGATCTCGCCCTGGCATTCGACGAGACCGTCACGGTGATCGAAGTAGCCGAGCAGCGGGTGCAGCCCGTCATGGAGGACACCCGCACTGCACGTGAGGCGCCGATGCCGACCCCGCCGTACGCGGATCAATCGACGGCCTCGTGCGCGAGACAGCAGCTGCTGGGATCAGATCACTCCTGGAGACCGGGCGAGCGACGTACCCGCCCCGCAAGGAGATCGATGCCGCATGCGAGTCCCTGCGAGCCGCGTGGGCTGCACTACGCGCCGGCTAGTCCCCGAGAGAAGCATGTCGAGGGCGATGATGCCCGCATAGGACATGGCATCGCCTGAGGCTAGGCGAAACCCACCGCCGACTGGCGGCCACCCTCGGCAGCGGGACAATGGAGTCATGCCATCCGCGGAGTCCCTCTACGACCTCACCTTCACCGACAACCACGGCAAGGAGGTCTCCCTCGCGGACTACGCCGGAAAGCCGGTCCTCGTGGTCAACACGGCCAGCAAGTGCGGCTTCACTCCGCAGTACGACGACCTGCAGAAGCTCCACGAGGAGCTTGGACCGCAGGGCCTCGTCGTACTGGGCTTCCCCTGCGACCAGTTCGCGCACCAGGAGCCCGGTGACGACGGACAAATCGAGGAGTTCTGCAAGGTCAACTACGGCGTGACCTTCCCGCTGTCCACCAAGATCGACGTCAACGGCAAGGGCACGCACCCCGTCTTCGCCTTCCTCAAGGACCGTGCCGGCGGCATGCTCGGGTCGTCGATCAAGTGGAACTTCACGAAGTTCCTCGTCGCGCCGGACGGCAAGACCGTCACTCGCTACGCGCCCAAGACGAAGCCGACCGAGATCGTCGAGGACATCACTCCGCTGCTCGCCGACTAGGCGCTCTGGCCTCCTGCACGTCCACCGCCACTTAGCGACGCTAAGCGGGCCGTTAACGTCGCTAAGTGGCGGAGGGCGTGCACACGCGTGGGCGAAGCGGACTCAGCCACGGACAACGGTCACCGGCAGGGCGGTCACCGCGGCATTGCCGCTCAGCGGATCGAAGCGCGTGTCCTCGGTGATGTCGTTGACGCTGCTCCCGGGCAGTGAGGCGGCGTGACTCCAGCCCACTCCCGAGCGCGACCCGTGTCCCCAGCCGTGGGGCATGCAGACGACTCCCGGCATGACCGACTCGCTGATCTCGGCCACCGCCGCAATCGCCCCCGCCGCGGTCGCCACGCTCACCCGATCACCCTCGGCGATCCCGCGGGCGGCCGCATCATCGGGGTGCACCAGCACGGCGCAGTGATTGCTCCCCCGCGTGAGCCGCTCGGAGTTGTGCATCCACGAGTTGTTGCTGCGCAGGTGACGGCGTCCGATGAGCAGGAGATCCCGGCCATCCGCTACGCCGTCATCGCCGTGCAGCGCGGCCATGAGTCGAGGCCAGTCGGCGACCACGACGGGGTGGTCGAGGCGGATGCGCTTGCCCTGGGTCATGAGTCGACGGGGCAGCACGGGATAGAGCGCGCCGAGGTCGAGACCGTGCGGATGCTGGCGCACCTTGCGCAGGGTCAGGCGTCGTCCGTGGCGCAGTCCCCACGGGCCGGCGCGCAGTGCAGCGTCGACGAAACGGCGCGGGAGGAACCGTCGTCGAGCGGCGTCGAGTGCACGCGCCCGACGCTTCCCCATCGTCGATGCCTCGACCCGCGCAAGCAGCTCCCGCAGGATGTCGGCGTCACTGCGGGTGTCGGGCTCCGGCTCGATCACGCGCTCGCCCCAGCGGACATGGTTGCGCACGCTCACGGCCGGGAAGACGAGGTCGAATTCCTCCCGCTCGAGCGCGGTCGTGGGGGGCAGGATCACGTCGGCGTGGCGCGTCGACTCATTGACGTAGTAGTCGACGGCGACGCAGAACTCCAGTGACGCCAGCGCCTCATCGACGCGCCGGCCCTGCGGCACGGTGAGCACGGGATTGCCCGCGACGAGGACCATCGCGCGGATCTGGCCGTCACCCGGCGTGAGGATCTCATCGGCCAGCGTGCTCGAGGGGAACTCCGCCGCGACCTCGGGGATGCCGCGCACGCGCGATCGCCAGCGGTCGTAGCCGGGCAGGTCGGTGGTGAGGGCGCCGATCCTGGGCAGGTCGAATGCCGGCTCAGCGAGCATCCAGCCGCCGACCTCGTCGAGCCGGCCGGTGAGGACATTGAGGACGTGCACGAGCCAGTACGCCGTCGTGCCGAATTCGGTCTGGCAGACACCGAGCCGCGCGTACACCGCGGCGCGTCGCGCGGCCGCGAAGTCACGGGCCAGGCGGCGAATGGTGTCGGCGGGCACGCCCGTGCGGCGTTGGGCATCCTCCGGAGTCACCTGGAGCACGAGGGCCGCGACAGCCTCGATGCCATCGACATAGGAGTCCGCTCGCCCCGGTCGGGCCAATCCCTCCTCCACGATGACGTGTGCCATGGCCGCGAGGAGGAAGGCGTCGGTGCCGGGGCGGATGAAGACATGCTCGTCGGCGATGTCGGCTGTTTCCGTGCGTCGCGGGTCGATGACGACGAGTCGACCACCTCGCCCGCGGAGCCCCTCGAGGCGCCGCTTGATGTTGGGCGCGGTCATGATCGAGCCATTGGACACGAGCGGGTTGCCCCCGACGACGAGCAGGAAGTCCGAGCGGTCGACATCGGGCACGGGTAGGAGCAGCGGCGAGCCGAAGAGCAGATGCGACAGTAGGTGCTGGGGCTGCTGGTCGACGCTCGCGGCGGAGTAGCGATTGCGGGTGCCGAGGGCCTTGAGCAGCTGCGGGATGTAGATGATCGGCGCCCAGCCGTGGGTGATCGGATTGCCGAGGTAGAAGCCGATGGCGTCGCCACCGTGGCGCGCCCGGATGTCGAGCAACCGGTCAGCGACGAGGTCGAAGGCCTCGTCCCACGAGATCTCCTGCCAGGAGTCGCCGACCTTGCGCACGGGACGACGTAGCCGATCGGGATCGTGGGTGAGGTCCTGCAGCGCCACGCCCTTGGGGCACAGGTAGCCCTGGCTGAAGGGATCAGCGGCATCGCCGCGGATGCTCGTGACGCGATTGGCCTCAACGGTGATCTCCAGCCCACACGAGGCTTCGCAGAGGTTGCACGATCGGTAGTGGACCGACATGGCCCTCCTTCTCGTCCCCGGCGGTTGCCTGAGCCTAGGTGCTCGCATGAGTGGGCGCACGCGGGTAGCGTCGATCCGTGACCGCACGGGACCTGCGTCTGGCCCGCAATCGCGGCTGGGCCACGGCGATGACCGCTCTTATCGTCGCGGTGGGCGTCATCATCGCGGTGCGCGGCTTCCGCGGCTCCCCACCGCTGATCCTCCTCGGTGGCTTCCTCGTGGTCGCGGG
>JAULZJ010000379.1:0-5503 GCA_032117435.1 Candidatus Nanopelagicales bacterium
CGACGTCATCGCCGGTACGCCCGGGGTAGCACCCTATTTCGACCTGTCCTTCCAGCATGCGAGCCCCCGTGTGCTCCGTCGCATGCGGCGCTTCGGTGGCACGGAGGACTTCCTCGCCCTCCTCGCATCGATCCGTTCCCGCAATCCCGAGGCCGGCGTGCGGACGAACGTCATCGTCGGCTTCCCGGGTGAGAGCGAGCAGGATTTCGCGGAGCTCGTGGCCTTCCTCGAGTCGGCGCGACTCGACGCCGTCGGGGTCTTCGGCTATTCCGATGAGGAGGGCACCGAGGCGGCCGGCCTTGATGGGCACCTGCCCGAGGACGAGATCGAACGCCGTGTCGCGCGCATCTCCCAGCTCGTCGATGAGCTCATGCTCGAGCGCGCACATCAGCGCGTCGGCGAGGAGGTCGAGCTGCTCGTGGAGGAGCGCGGTCTTGCGCGCGCAGCGCACCAGGGACCCGATGACGCGGCGACGCTCGTCGATGAATCCCATGCCGTGGGCGAGGTCCTGCGCGCCACGGTCATCGACCTCGATGGCGTCGATCTCGTGGTGGCTCCGCGATGACATCCGGGGCACCATCGGACTCCCCGCTGTCGGGAGTGCCGGACCATGCGGGTGACCCCGTGGGCACGTCAGGCTGGGCGACCCTGCCGAACTTCCTCACCCTCATCCGGCTACTCCTCGTCCCGGTGCTGGCCTGGCTCCTGCTCGCGGACGATGGCACGGACACACTCCTGCGCTGGGCGGCGACCGCAGTCTTCATCGTCGCCGCTCTCACCGACCTCGCGGATGGGGAGATCGCGCGCCGCAGTGGGACCGTCACAACGCTGGGCAAGATCGCGGATCCCGTCGCCGACAAGGCGCTCACCGGCGTGGCCCTGGTCGGGCTGTCACTCCTCGGCGACCTCCCGTGGTGGGTGACGATCGTCATCCTCGGCCGCGAGATCGTAGTAACCGCGTTGCGCTTCGTCGTGATTCGTCACGGTGTCATCCCCGCGTCGCGCGGGGGCAAGGCCAAGACTGTCGCGCAGGTCATCGCGATCGCCCTCTACCTCGCACCCCTGGGCGAGTGGGCCGATCCGGTGCGAATCGTCGCAATGGCCATTGCCGTTGCCCTGACGCTGATCACCGGCATCGACTACGCGCTGCGCGCACGACGGATGTCCCGGGAGGCGACATGACTCCGGAGCAGGTCGTCACTCCGGAGCAGGTCATCGCGGCGCTGCTGGCCCGTGGTGCCACGATCGCAACGGCCGAGAGCCTCACGGGCGGTCTGGTCTGTGCAGCGCTGACGTCGGTCCCGGGCTCGAGCGGCTGCGTGCGGGGCGGCCTGGTGTCCTATGCCGCTGCCGTCAAGGCGGATGTGCTCGGAGTGGATGCCGAGCTGCTGGACCGGCAAGGGGCCGTGGATCCGGCCGTGGCCGTGCAGATGGCCGTCGGTGCCCGGCGGCTCCTCGGTGCTGATTTCGCCGTGGCCACCACCGGCTCGGCCGGCCCCGATCCCGACCCCGGTGGGTCGGTGACCGGTCCGACTCCCCCCGGTCGCGGTTTCGTCTCCGTGGCGGGACCCGACGGCGAGGTCGTCGCGGGATTCACGTGCGAGGGGCAGGATCGTGAGGGTGTACGCCGCCACGCGGTCGAGGCCGCCCTGGCTCTCCTCGGGCGGGTCCTGGTCGAGGGGCCGAGGGACGGGCCTGGCGACGGGCGATCGTCGGGCCTGGAGGGTAGCGTGGTCCCGTGACCCTGCTCCGCGAAGTCATCGGCACCGAGCTGCGGCGTATCCGCCTGCTGCAGGGCCGCACCCTGCGCGATGTGTCCGCCACCGCGTCGGTGTCGCTGGGCTACCTCTCCGAGGTGGAGCGCGGTGAGAAGGAAGCATCCTCGGAGATGCTGCTGGCGATCTGCGGGGCCCTGGATGTGCCACTGTCGGCGCTCCTCGCCTCGGTGGTCGACGATGTCGCCACCCTCGAAGGCACCCGGCTCGAGGGCGCTCCGGTCATCCGTGCCGCCTAGTCCGGCTGGCAGGTGGGGCACCAGAAGGCGTCGCGCTCGAAGTTCCCACTGCGCTGCCTGCCGTATTTGATCCGCATCCCGCAGCGTCGACACGCCCGCCCCGCACGCCCGTAGACATAGTGCTGATCGCGGAGTTCCCCGGTCGAGGCCTGCGCCCCGTGGCCGCGGTTGGCGGCCATGAGGCGCCGACCCGTCTCGACAAGCGCGTGCAGATCCGCGATGGAGTCGACGGTGGCGTGCGGGGGCACGCCGCGAAGGTAGAGGGTCTCCGTGACATAGATGAGCCCGAATCCCGCGACGATCGCCTGATCGAGCAGCGCATCGCCGATGGCGCGGTCGGGCTGTCCCCGCAGGGACGCGACGATCGCGTCGATGTCGACCGACTCATCCAGGATGTCGGGCCCGAGGCGACCGAGCAGGGCGCTCTCGCCGCGGGCATCGAGGAGCTCGATGACGGGGAGCCGATAGCCGACCGCCTGCCAATCCGCCGTCTCGAGCACGGCACGCACCTGCCACTGCGGGCCACCCTTCCATGGCCGGCCCTGTCGATAAAGGTGCCAGGACCCGTCCATGCGGAAGTGGGTGTGCAGTGAGAGTTCTCCGCTGAGGCGGAAGAGCAGGTGCTTGCCGTAGGAGCGCACGGACTCGACGGTGCGCCCGGTCAGGTCGACAGTGGCCAGGGCGGGCACGCGCAGGTCCGCCGCGACGAGTTCTGAGCCGCCGAGGCAGGCGTCGAGGCGCCGTGCCGCGAGCCAGACCGTGTCGCCTTCAGGCATGCACCGATTCTGGCCCCTCGGCGGGCACCGGGCGCCCGCGGCGCACCACGCGGACGACGAAGGCGATGGCGGTGATGCTCACTGTCGCCAGGACGGCGTACGTCGTCCACCACACGATGGGATCCACCTGAAGTGCGCCGAGGATGAGCCGGGCGTTGATGAGCAGGATGAAGCAGCCGACCACGACGCCGAGGATGCGCGCGTTGAGGAAGCGCACGAGCCACGCGGCCATGGGCGCGGCGATCACGCCACCGATGAGCAGGGCCAAGACGATGCCCAGGTCGATGCCGGCGGTGCCCAGGCCGATGAGGAAGCCCAGGCTCGCAGCGAGGGCGACGATGAATTCCGCGGTGTTGACCGTGCCCACGACTCGCGCGGGGGTGAGGCGACCATCGGCGAGCAGCGTGGGTGTCGTCACGGGACCCCAGCCTCCGCCACCGGTCGCATCGACGAAGCCGCCGACGAGCCCGAGGGGGATCATCAGGCGGTTGCCGGGAGTGCCGGGCTTGCGGCGGGGTGCGCGGCCAAGGACGAAGCGGATCACGATGTAGATGCCGAGGAGGAAGAGCAGGGTGCCGGTGAAGGGAAGGGCGGCCTTGGTGGACAGATGCGACAGCACCGTCGCGCCGATGAAGGCGCCCACGGCGCCGGGGAGTCCGATGCGGCGCACGCCTGACCAATCGACGTTGCCGAAACGATGATGGGCCATACCCGAGGCTGCGGCGGTGCCTAGCTTGGCGAGGTGCACGGAGGCTGAGGCGAGCGCGGGGGACAGGCCAACCGCGAGGAGCAGGGTCGTCGAGGTGACTCCGAAGCCCATGCCGAGGGCACCGTCGACGAAGGATGCGCCGAAGCCGGCGAGCGCGATGAAGATGAGGCCGGTCATGGGTCTCCGTCCGGGCCTCGGTAAAGGCCCTATTGTCACCTGGGAGACATGACAATAGCAGGAGCCTGGGTCAGAGCCTGGGAGGCGGGTGCTGGCGTGCCGCCCTCTTTGGAGGCGCCTAGTGCCAGGCGGCGGGGTCCTCGGTGAGCGTGCGCACGCGGTCGGGCAGGTGGCCCTCCACGACATCCGCCAGGCTCACCGCCTCCAGGATCTGCCGCTCGGCCGCACGCAGGGCCACGGCGGCCCCGGAGTAGTGCAGATCCTCGGGCCGGGTGCCGGCCACATTGGTCAGGGCGCCATCGACAGCGCGGATGACGTCGGCGAGGGAGATGTCGGCAGCCGGGCGCGCGAGTGTCCAGCCGCCCTCGGCTCCGCGCCGGGCGTGGACGATGTCGGCCTTGCGCAGCTCCGCGAGGATCGCGCCCAGGTAGGAGTGGGGGATGTCCTGGCGGTGCGACAGTTCCTCCGTCGTCACCGGGCCATCGGGCGATGCGGCGAGTTCGAGCACGGCGCGCAGGGCGTAGTCGGTCCGCCCCGGCAGTCGCATGGGCCGAGCATAGGCCTGTGCACGGCCTCCGCCGGTTAGCGACGTGAGGCAGCCCCTGAGCGTCGCTAACCGGCGGAGACGGTGAGGCTGGCCTTCAACGAGCGCACGGGAAGTGGCCGTGAAGCGGCAGAGGCCAGACTGGCCGGGTCAGCGGCGCAGGCGCAGACCGCTCGGAGTCTGAGCGAAGCCGGCGCCGACCAGCGCCTGCACTCGGGAGTCATCCGCCGCGATCTCGCCGATCACCGTGCCGTCGATGCGCTGGATGGTCGTCGACTGCCCGGCCAGCGTGTGCGCGAGCGACTCGGCGGCCTCGGGCAGCGCGTCCGAGGCCCATGTCGTGAGCGACTTGCGACCGCGGGCGAGGTAGATCAGGGGCCCCGTCTCACCAAGGGTGACCCACGCGCCGGCCGCGCGACTGGGCCGCGTAGCGGCGACCGGCCAGGGCAGCAGCGCGCCATACGGTTGCGCGGGATCCGCGGCCGCGAGTGTCCGCACGGTGGCCGATCCCTGGTCCCTTGGCGCCAGTGAGCGCAGCAGGTCGGTGGCGCCCGGGAGTGCGAACTGTGCCGCCCCGAGGCCCTCGAGTGCGTAGACGCGTCTGCACCGCCCGGCCTCCTCCAGGGCATTGAGCACGCGGTACGCCGCGGCGAAGCCCCCGGGGAAGCCAGCATTCGCGACCGCCTCGCGCGTGAGGATGCCGTTGCGATCGAGGAGGGTCTCCAGAGTGGCGAGCTGGCGTGCGGTGGCGGAGGCATCGCGCGCGGGCAGCAGCGACCAGCGACCACCCGATGGCACATCGGGGCGAGGGCGACCCAGGCCGCTGCGTCGACCACGAGCGCGCATGGGCCTGGCGGACCGAGCAGAGCGACGTCCCGCGCCCGCACGCATGGGCTCCCAGGTGTCATTGGTGACCAGGCCCGCCCACGCGAGGGCCCGCAGTGACTTCGCCACCTCGACCTCGGGCACGAGCGCATCACGGGAGAGCTCCTCGGCGATCTCGCGCAGGAATCTCGCGCCCCGCTCGCCGAGCAGGGCCACGATGCGGGCGCCCAGCAGATCGGCGGGCTCAGGTGCGTCGGGGAGCAGCAGTGGCGCGAGGTCCACGGGCGCGAGGCAGATCCAGCCGTCGCCGCCGGGCAGCTCGCCCGCACCCCACCACACGACCTCACCGCGCGTGATGAGCTCGTCGAGCAAGGCGGGCGCGTAGTCGCGCACGCGCGCCGGCAGGATCGCGCTCTCGAGTTGACTCGCGGGCAGTGGCTGGCCGGCGAGCAATTCGA
>JAULZJ010000380.1:0-3288 GCA_032117435.1 Candidatus Nanopelagicales bacterium
GCGGCGGAGGTGGGCCTCGATGTCGACGCCGCGCGCGAGATGCTCGCGGGTACGGCGTACCTCGACCAGGTCGTGCAGGACCAGGTGCTCGCGCGCACCTTCGGCGCCAATGGCGTGCCGTTCTTCGTTATCGATCGGGCCTACGGTGTCTCGGGAGCGCAACCGGTGGAGGTCTTCCTCAGCGCGCTGGATCAGGCGTCGGCAGCTCAGGCCTGACCGCCACGTCAGCGCGGATTCGCCTGGCCCGAGTGCTGGAAGTACGCCTGCGTGATGAGGACTCGGACATTTCCATCGCTGCCGGATTCGATACCTAGTTGCTTCACGAGTCGCGACACAGCCTTGGCCACGCCACGCTCGGTGAGGTGGAGCCTGCGCCCGATCTCGGCATTGGATAGCCCCTCGGCGACCAGCCGCATGATGTCGATCTGGTTGTCGCTGAGTGACAGGGGTGTCACAAGGCCCTTGCCCACGCGTGCATTGGACTCTGCACAGGGGCTGCGCAGCACCGTCTCCATCGCCCGTGGCAGTACTTCGTCGTTGCCCACGGCACGCTTGGTGAGATAGATGCTGCCGGCGGGCAATGCCACTGCTCCACCGAGCAGGCGCGGGTCCTCGAAGGAGGTGAGGATGATCACGGCGATATCGGGCTGCTTGCGCCGGAGGGCATGAGCGAGGTCGATACCGGTGGGACCGGCACCGAGATCTAGGTCGAGGACGGCGACATGCGGGAGGTAAGTCGCCGCGGTCGCGACCGCCGCCGGCGCGCCGTCGCAGGCCATCGCGTCCTCGTAGCCGAAGGACGCCAGCGCTCGCACCAGAAGGAAACGGGTGAACTCGTCGTCGTCGACGACGAGGACCCGAGTGCCTTCGGACATGGGCGCCACTATGGAGTCTGCACCGGACGGCGGCAACAGCCTCGGATGAAGTGGGGCACCGGCACCCCATGGGACGGGGACGGCTGCGCCACATGGCAGGATCTCCGCCATGCCGGAATCGAATCTCAAGGCCACCCTGCACACGTCCATGGGAGACATCAACGTCATCCTCTACCCCGACCAGGCGCCGAAGACGGTCAAGAACTTCGTGGGCCTCGCCGAGGGCACCCAGGAGTGGACCGACCCGCAGGCACGGACCAAGACCACCAAGCCGCTCTACGACGGGACGATCTTCCACCGGGTCATCCCCGGCTTCATGATCCAGGGCGGGGATCCGCTCGGTACGGGTACGGGGGGTCCCGGCTACCGCTTCGCCGACGAGTTCAACCCGGAGCTGCAGTTCGACCGTCCCTACCTGCTCGCGATGGCCAACGCCGGTCCCAACACCAACGGCTCTCAGTTCTTCATCACCGTGGCACCGACCTCGTGGCTCAACTTCAAGCACTCGATCTTCGGGGAGGTCGCTGACCAGCCGTCGCGTGACGTCGTCGATGCGATCGCCGCTGTGGCGACCGGTGCGCAGGATCGTCCCGTGACTCCGGTCGAGATAACGGGCGTCACCGTCACCCGCGGGTGACCCAGCCTCCGAGCGAGCCGGCAGTCCCCGCACCGCCGGGGTGCTATCGCCATCCCGATCGCGGGACGTACATCCGCTGCACGCGCTGCGAGCGGCCGATCTGCCCGGAGTGCATGCGCTCGGCGGCCGTCGGCTTCCAGTGCCCCGAGTGCGTGGGCGCGGCGGCGCGGACGGTGCGCGATCCGGTCACGGTCAGCGGTGGTGGTGTCATCACCAAGCCCTATGTCACATGGTCTCTTATCGGCCTCACGGTGGCGATCTTCATCGGGCAGTTCGCCGTGGGCGTCAACGAGGTTGCCGAGGACTACGGCATGTGGCCTTTCGGCATCACCCTCTACGGGGAGTGGTGGCGATTGCTGACGGCAGCCTTCCTGCACGGATCATGGCTGCACATCGCCTTCAACATGTACGTCCTCTTCGTGCTCGGTCCGACACTCGAGCGTGCCCTGGGGCATGTGCGATTCATCGTGCTCTACCTCGTCGCTGCACTCGGCGGCAGCGTGGCGTCCTACGCCGTATCCGATCCGCGGACGGTCTCCGTCGGTGCATCGGGGGCGATCTTCGGCCTCATGGGTGCCCTCATCGTCGCGGGTCGCCGCATGCGGTGGGATATCACGCAGGTTCTCATCCTGCTGGGCATCAATGTGGTCATCGGCTTCCTCAGTCCTCAGGTCGACTGGCGAGCGCACTTCGGCGGCCTCATCGTGGGAGCACTCGTCGCGGGTGTCTTCGTGTGGACACCTGCACCCCTGCGATCTGTCCGTATCGTGTGGCAGACCATGGGGGTGCTCGCCATCGTGGCAATCCTCGCCGTGGTGACCATGTGGCGGACGGGGCAGTTGTGGAGCATGCTGGCCCCGCTGGGTGTCGGCTGAGCCTGTTGTCCACAGGCTGTCCCCAACTGGGGAGAACTACACGGCTGTAATTGACCGGCCGCGGGTGCATGCCAGACTCCTGCCATGTCGGAGGCCACGCCGGGTCCGTCGTGGCAGACCCGCATCACGGGGCGCTGGGCCCTGTCATGGCAGGCGTTCACCCTCGGTGTCCTGGTCAATGTCCCCCTGATGATCCTCACGGGCGGTCGGATCGGCACCCGGATCGTGCCGGTCTCGGATATGCCGGTCCTCACGGCCTACGGCCTCGGTGCGGCCGCCCTCGTCGGCGCCTGGGCTCTGCTGATGGACGCCACGCTGATGCGCCACCGTCGGGTCCGGCGGGTGGCGCTGTGGGAGTTCGGCCTCCTGCACGCCATGTCCGGGGCGATCTTCGGGGTGGCGATAGTCCTTGCTGATGCGCGCCTGGGCATCTCCCTCGACCTCCCTCCCGCGGTCACCATCGCAATCACCATCGCGCTGGGGCTGTGGTGGGGCACGACGAGTTCCATGGTGCTCGAAGCCCACGCGCGCTTCGTCGCCGAGAGATCGCACCTGATCGACGAGGCCGTGCTCAGCCAACTCGCGTCGATCGAGGATTCCGTCGTCGCCATGAGCCTGGCCGACGATGCGATCACGACCCGCAGCGCCGTCACGGCTCAGTTGTCGGTCGCGCGCGAGGACCTCATGGGCCGGGTCGAGTCATCCGGCAGTCTCAGCGAGTGGCTTGATGCGGCTCAACTCCTGCGCAACACGGTCGACGAGACGGTACGCCCGCTAAGCCACGCGCTGTGGCAGGAGGCCTCGCTTCGCTATCCAGAGCCGAGGCTCTCGGGTGTGCTGGCGCTCCTCGCCCGCGACCCGACATTCCTTCCGCTGCCGGCCGCGTCGGTCATCGTCATCG
>JAULZJ010000381.1:0-3703 GCA_032117435.1 Candidatus Nanopelagicales bacterium
CAGACACGGTGGCGGCCGCGATCTACGGAGCGGCGACCGATGGGACGCGCCAGTTGCGCTACATCGTGGGCGACGATGCCGTGGCCACACTCGGTGCACGAGCGGCTATGGACGATGTCGCCTTCGCCGACATGATCAGCAACAACTTCGGCCTCAGTTAGGCAGCAGGCTGACGGACTCGCGCTTCAGCCGCGCGCGGGTGGATCAAAACGCCTACGCGCCGAAGCGCCCCCACGCCACGAAGACGGCAAGGAACAGCAGCACGATCGCCGGCGCGGACTTGCCGAGGGGCTCGCGCAGGCGGATGTGCGTGATGATCGCGCCCACCATGAGGATCGCCACGCCTGTCGCGGCGAGCGGCACGAGGATCGGTGCGATCCCGATGAGCGCGGGCAGGATGAGGCCGATCGCGGCGAGGACCTCGAGCGCGCCGATGAGCTTGATGAGCCCCGGCGGGAAGTGCTGGGCGTAGCCCATCCCCGCCGCGACGAGCTGATCGCGGGACCGGATGAGCTTCATGGAGCCCGCGCCGAGCATGGCAAGGGCGAGGACGATGGCTGCGATCCAAAGGGCGACGGACATGCGCAAACCTCCCCGAGGCAGAGCCCAGTCGGGCTACACGACAGATGCCGAGTCAAGCACAGGGCGCCGCGACCCCTCGGGAGGCACGGGCTCGTCACCGCGGCTGGTGGGCACGCTCGGCATCGCTCTAGGGCACGAGGTCGAGCATGTCCTTGTAGCGCCTCCGGTAATGCACGAGGTCGCCCAGGTCGCTGAAGTCGTAGAAGGTGAGCACCTCGGGGCCGAGATCGTAGTGATTGCGGAGCGTGGCCGCGATGGCCTGGCCGCCGGCCATGTCCCCGAGATAGCGCGTGTAGTGATTGGCCAGCAGGCGCTGCGGTAGCGCTGCCGCCTCATGCACCGCATCGACGTACGTGGCGACGACTGAGGTCAGCGGACGTGGCCGCGGCCGCTGCCCGAGCCCCGCGAGGTCGTGGACGATGCGCGCGTGTCGATCCAGGCGTCGATGGTCGAAGAGCGCAACGGGCGACTCGTGGGAGTGCGCGTGTGATTCCTGCTCCATCGTGCACCAGGTCCCTTGAGCAGCGCCTGAGCGAAGCGCCCACCCGGCGACGTCCTGGGCTCATCTCGAGGAATTCAGCGCGAGACCGCCCTCTGGGCCCCTAGTGTCGAAGGAGTGGCGGCAGCGTCGCAGCCTTCCGTCACCCGTGACGGCGAGGCCAACTGTGAGGGAGATGGAGTGCCCGTGGCGATCACGGACCAGGTAGGCCCCCCGGCACTGGATGCTCGAGAGGACTTCGTCGCACACGCGCCTAGTCCGCTCGAGCGCGCCATCCTCGGGGTATTCGTCATCGTCCCTCTGACTGCCGTGCTCGTGGGAATTCCCCTCGCTTTCGCGTACGGCTGGGTGCGGTGGCTCGATATCGTGATGCTTGCCGTCCTCTACGTCGTCGGCGTTCACGGCATCACCATTGGCTATCACCGCATGTTCACCCACGGTGCATTCCAGGCCGGTCCCAAAGTGCGCGCGACCCTCGCCCTCGCGGGGAGCCTCGCGATTGAGGGTCGCGTCATCGACTGGGTTGCCGACCACCGCGCACATCATCAGATGTCCGACAAGGAAGGCGACCCGCACTCCCCGTGGGAATTCGGGCGCGGCACCTGGGGGCTCATCAAGGGCCTCATCCATGCGCACGTCGGATGGATCTTCACCTACCGGGGCACGGACGTGCGCAGATACGCACCCGATCTGCTCGCGGACCGGCCCATCGATCGCATCTCCCGCTGGTGGCCGGCCGTCGCAGTGGTCTCCATGGTCATCCCCACGGCGATCGGTTTCGCCGTCGATGGCTGGGTGGGTGCAGCCATGGCGTTCTTCTGGGTCACCGTCGTGCGCGTGGCACTCGTGCATCACATGACCTGGTCGATCAACTCCGTGTGCCACGTGTGGGGCAAGCAGCCATTCCGCTCCCGGGATGAGTCACGCAATGTGGCGTGGTTGTCGTGGGTTTCGGGCGGTGAGTCTTGGCACAACTACCACCATGCCGATCCCTCCAGCGCTCGCCACGGTGTCCTGCCACGGCAGATCGACACATCGGCTGCCGTCATCCGACTGATGGAACGCCTCGGCTGGGTGCACTCCGTCAAGTGGCCGACACCCGAGCGCATCGAGAGCAAGCGGTCATGCGCTGAGGGCTCATAGCTCGATGATGAGACCCGCGTAGTCGCGGGCGACGGCGGGCCGATCGAGCAAGCGGCCGCCGGGCAGCGGGACGGCTGCGGGAGCACCTGCCTCGTCGACGAAGGTCACCGAGGAGTAGCCCGCTCCGGTGAGGCTGAGGACGATCTGGCCCAGCAGCAGCACCTGCTCCCCCGGCGGCAGGGCACCGGCGGCCGGGGCGAGGGTCACGATGACCGAACCGACGGAGGTCACCGGTGCATCGTCAGGGACGAAGGCCAGCGGCGCATCTGAGATCGGATCGACCACGAGGGTGCGCAGCCCCGCATCCGCCTGCTCGAGTGTCGGGCCCGCCGCGAGCGCGGCCACCACAGCTCCCGGAGCCACGGAAGGCTCACGGCTGAGGTCGGTGACCACGGGCACGAGGCCGTCCTCACGGGCGAACCACACGCGCACGGCCCGAGCGGGATTGGCATTGGGAGAAGTCGAGGAAGTCGCAGGCGCCGAGACAGCGGGAATCGCCCCCTCGGGGATGGGCTGGGGGGCGGAGTCCAGGCGCACGCCGCAACCAGCGACGGGCACGGCGAGGAAGACCGTGGCGATGACAGTCAGGATCCTGCGAGGACTGCTCATGCGGTGCGTCCCGGGGTCGGGAGCAGCACCGTGACGCGCGCACCTGACAGAGGTGAGGTCCCGATGGTCACCGTCGAGCCGATCGCCTGCGCGTGCTCGAGCGCGATCGCCATCCCGAGCCCCGCCCCGGAGGTGGGATCGGCGCCCTCCCCGCGGACGAAGGGCTCGAAGATCCGCTGTGCGAGATCCGGATCGACGCCCGGGCCCGCATCGTCGAAGGACACGGCCACAGCGTCACCCTGGTCCGTCACGAGGACTTCCCGGAGGCCCTCACCGTGGGTCTGCGCGTTGCGCACGATGTTGTCGAAGACGCGCTCGAGATGCCGGGCATCCGTGCTCACGACCGTCGCGGGCCCCTCGACGATGTCATCGCTGAGCCCCTGGGCGCGCACCACCTGCGCGGCAAGGGCGCGCACATCCACGGGCTCGGTCTCGATGTGCTCATTGGCGCCCATCCGACTGATCTCGAGCAGGTCGATGAGCATGCGCGAGAGCCTGCGCACCTGCCGCGCCAGGTGATCGACGATCCGCGCGTCCTGGGGCGCCATCTCGGGTGTGCGCTCTTCGAGGAGATCGGTGACGCCGGAGATGGCGGTCATCGGCGACCTCAGCTCGTGACTGACATTGGCGGCGAAACGCTCCTCGCGGGCGATGCGCGCCTGCACGGCCTCGGCCATGTCGTTGAAGGCGTGGGCGATGGGATCGAGATCGGGATCACCTACGTCCGGCAGCCGAGTGTCCAGGTCGCCATCGGCGAGCGCCAGTGCCCCCGCGCCAATGCGATCGACGGGGACGAGTAGTCGCCGTGCGACGTACCAGCCCATCACCGCCCCGAGCGCGCCCACCAGCAGGGTGACCGCGACAAGCACC
>JAULZJ010000382.1:0-3926 GCA_032117435.1 Candidatus Nanopelagicales bacterium
CCATCCGGCAGGCATGCGGCACTCCATGGGAACGCCGTGCCGAGTCCGCTGGGCGAGGGCTGCTCGACGAAGGAGAGCCCATCGTCCGACGCCGCGAAGACAACGCCCTCGGGAGCATTGACCCACATCAGCCATGACGTCCCGCAGTGGGCCACCGTGGGGTCGTAGACCATCGTGCCGCGGTCGAGTCGCGCACCAGGGTCGACGACGAAGCGCACGCCGAGGGCCGATCCCGGCTTCGACGTGGCCGAGTAGATCTGCGACCGACCGGGCGATCCGACCGGCTGCATCCAGAACAGCCGAATGCTGCCATCGGCGAGCACCACGGCACTGGGGTCGACGCCATTGGCGCCACCGACATTGGTCTCGAAGCCCGACACGGCCACCCGGTAATACGTCCAGGTGCCACTGTCCTTGATGCCGACGGCCATGGCATTGCGCTGCGCCCAGCTGACGAAGTACGCGAGCAGCCGGCCGTCGGGCAGGGCCATCAGATTGGGCACACCCGCCTGATCGATGATCGATGCAGAGACCGGGAACGATGCGCCATCCGCAGACGAGCTCACCGCCATGCCCGTCGACCAGGGACCGACTTCCTTGGCATCGGGCGGTGCTGGCCGCTCCATGCCGCGCGTCGGCGCGAAGGCAAGGGATGCGATCTCGGCGTCATTGCCCTGGCTGGGAGTCGGGCTGGGAGTCGGGCTCGGCGTGGGGCTGGGGCCGGGGCGCGATGTGCGCTTCCACACGGCGCCCTTGCTCCCCTTCTTCACACAGGTGTACGTCCACTTCGGCGTAGTGACCTTCTTGCCGATCTTCGCGCATGCGGTGCCGACCTTCGGCACTGCGGCCACGGATGCACTCGTCCCCACTAGGACCCCCATGGCGACAGCGATCGACAGGAGCAGCAGTGCGGCGGCGCGGATGGGCCTCATGCGCGGAGTGTAGGGATGAGCCGCACTGCATCCGTGGACAGCACCGCAAAAGCCCCAGGTGGTCCGTCAAGGGCGGCTCGGCCGTCCCATCGGGCCACCTGGGGCCTCCTCGGGTGGCAGGTAGAGGATTCGAACCTCTGTAGCTTTCGCGACGGATTTACAGTCCGCTCCCATTGGCCGCTCGGGCAACCTGCCAGGGCGCCCTATCGTAGACGGGGCCCAGGAGACATCAGATCCGGGCCGCGGTGACGGCGGAGAGGAGACCCTCGGCCACCGGGACATCCGCAGCGAAGGCGGTCGCGGTGACAGGCACCCCGATGAACGCCGCCCCGGCGTCCACCGCGGCTGCGTGATCCCAGGTCGAGTCGCCGATCATCACGCACTCGGTCACGGCAACGCCCAGACGCTGGGAGGCCACGACGATCCCCGCGCCCGAGGGCTTTGCCGGGATATGGGGATCACGACCGATGACGACGTCGATGCGGATGCCGTGATGTGCCAGCACCTCGCGGGCGACGTCCTCGGGCAGCAGTGTCACCACCGCGCGCGGAGCGCCCGCGAGCGCGTCGTCGAGTGAATCGAGCCCGGGCATGGCCATCGACATCGGGATCGCCGCGCGCTCATGCGCCGCGACGGCCCGAGAGGCCGGTCCCCAGCGTTCATCCCCGGCGAGAGCCACGAGGATCGCCATCGTCGACAGCGTCGGGGCATCCCAGTCGGCTCCCGGCACATCGGCGTTCCGGGCCTCGCCGACGAGGTCTGTGACATCCCGCAGGGCAGCGGCGTAGTCCGTGAAGGACTGCAGGTCCACCAGGGTGCGGTCGAGATCGAAGACGTAGGCGCTGACTTCAGAGGGGCTGGGCGCGGGCATGGCCCCATGGTCCACAATGTCGCCATGGCCGACAACAGTTTCGACATCGTCTCCAAGCTCGATCGCGCTGAGATCGACAACGCCGTCAATCAGACCGCGAAGGAGCTCGCCCAGCGCTTCGACTTCAAGGGCACCGGCGCCAAGGTCGAGTTCAAGGGCGAGATGACGATCGAGCTCGAGGCAGAGACCGAGGATCGCGTCCGAGCGGCCCTCGACGTCCTCAAGGAGAAGCTCGTCAAGCGCGGGATCAGCCTCAAGGTGCTCGGTGATGGCGATCCGCGCTCCTCCGGTCGCCTGCACAAGATCACGTGCCAGCTCAAGGAGGGCATCAACCAGGAGCAGGCGAAGAAGCTGGCCAAGCTCATCCGGGACGAGGGTCCGAAGAAGGTCAAGACGCAGGTGCAGGGCGAGGAGCTCCGGGTCTCGAGCCCCAGCCGTGATGACCTCCAGGAGGTCATCGCCCTCGTGAAGGACGCTGACCTCGACTTCCCGGTGCAGTTCGTCAATTACCGCTGACGCGATCAGAGGGCGCCGGATGTCCGGCCGTGGAGCATGGCCGTAGGCACGGTCATGGCGAGAGCAAGTCCGCCGACGACGAATGTCAACGAGGCTTCGCTGGGCAGCAAGACCCCGCCACCTATCGCCACGGCCAGCACGGCCCGCAGGAAGACAAGTCCGAGTCCGATCGCCCAGAGGATGCCGCGCAGGGACGGCTGGCGACCCACGAGCAAAGCCGTCACCGTCACGCCCACGGCGAGGGCCAGCCCCACCGACAAATGCCCATAGAGCACCCACGTCATCGGGCCACCTCCCCAGCGAGGATCGCCTGACGAGGACCGTGCGCGCGAGGGCTACTCCCGGCACTGACCGGTCAGGGCTGCGCCCGATCACTGCGGACCGAAGTCCTCCAGCCGCCCGATTCCATGTCGAAGTCCCTCGGGTTCGCCTGCCGGGTAGTCATGATCGGCGACCCAGTGCAGAGCGTCGAAGGGGCAGACCTCGACGCAGATGCCGCAGTACATGCACAGACCCCAGTCGATGGTGAAGGAGTCCAGCACCGCGATCGAGCGCGGACGACGTGCGCCCGGCTCGCTCACATCCTCGTTGTGACTCTCGATGTGAATGCACCAGTCGGGGCATTCCTTCACGCAGAGCATGCACGAGGTGCAGGCTGCGGCGTCGAGGGCGATCGCGCCTCGTGCCTGGCGAGGCACGTCGCTCATCGCTCCTCCAGCCATTCGGCAGGGACGCCGGGGATGCTCACGCGCCGCCGACCCGCCTCCTCAGCGCCCGGCCAGGGAGTGTCCACTCGTGCGGCGAGCGGCGTGTCCTTGCGCAGCGGGGGCGGCCCCTCGACGCCGTGCAGCAGGAGTGGTCGCAGGTCGGGATGACCACGCACTTCGACTCCGAACATCTCGTGGATCTCGCGCTCATGCCACGAGGCCGCGGGCAGGACCTCGGTCACCGAGTCCAGCACCGGCGCAGCCCGGTCGAGGACGGTGCGTCCCCACACCTCCTCCAGGGCTCCGTCGCCCGATCGACGCTGCAGGTGGATGACGACCTCGATCCCCTCCGTGTCGGGTCGGTCCACTGCGGTGAGCAGGTCGAGTCGGTCGTACCCCTCCGCCACGTGCCGGGCGACTTCAGCGGACCAGGGCTCCCACCGCTCGCCGGGTGGACCGGAGGAGCGGCTCACGGGGACACCACCAGGGAGACGAGTGCATCGACCAGGGCCTCGGGCCGGGGTGGGCAGCCCGGCACATAGGTCGTGACCGGGATGACCTGGTCGACGCCCTTGGTCACGGCGTAGGAGTCCCAGTAGGGCCCGCCGGAGTTGCTGCAGGCACCGAAGGACACGGCCGCCTTGGGCTCGGGGAGCGCTTCCCAGGCGGCCAGGACCTGTGGAGCCAGGGCATCGGTGACCGTGCCAGAGACCACCAGGACCGCGGCCGAGGACGGATCCGGGTCGGCGGGCACCAGCAGCCCCCGGCCGATGGCTGCCGCGAATTCCACCGCGCAGCAGGCCAGGCCGAGGTCGCGGACATGGATGCGGACACCGGGGCGCCCGGCCACCGCGTACACGCGCTGCTCCCGGGCCATCCCGGCAGCGTAATGGCCCACCG
>JAULZJ010000383.1:0-3806 GCA_032117435.1 Candidatus Nanopelagicales bacterium
TCTACAACACGACCCTCTTCATCGGCTGGGATGAGCCGGGCGGCACCTACGACCACGTGCCTCCGGGTGACGTGCCGCCGCCGGATGCCCACGCTGGACCGGGTCAGTGCGACTTCGCCTTCGACCGTTCCGGCTACCGCGTGCCCGCGATAGTGGTCTCGCCGTGGGTCGAGTCGGGCTCGGTCTACAACGAGGAGCACCGCCACACCTCGATGATCGCCACCCTGCGCAAGCTGTGGGACCTGGGTGAGCCATTCACCGCTCGCGATGCGATCGCCAAGCCCTTCGACTACGTCTTCACCCGGGAGACCCCGCGTGAGCCGAAGGAGTGGGCGGCTATCAAGGCACATGCGGTGGAGGAGTACTACGTCAACTGGGAGTACACCAACCATTCGCTCAGTGCACTGGGCAAGGCAGCGACGCCGGGCATCATTGCGCACCTCAAGGCTCAGGGCTACGACCTTCCCCCCGAGGTCGATTCACCCGACTTCGTGCTGACTCCTCAGTCGGCGTGGGCTCTGGTCGATCTCGCCTCATGGGGGCTCTTCCCGACCTTGGCTCCCACCAAGAAGACCATCGAGGAGACCAAGCAGCAGCTCCGGGAGGCCGTGGCCAAGGCAGTCAAGGCCGTGCAGGACTCCGCCAAGGGCACACCCGTGGGAGCAGGTGTGGGAGCGTCGTCCTGAGCACGCAGACTTCGCAGAGCAACGACGAGGGGAGCCCCGACTTCTGGCCCCACCTGGGCCTGTCGGGGCTTCCCTCGACCGTCGTCGCGCGCATCACCGACTTCAACAATCCGCGGCAGGAGTGGCGTCGTCTCTTTTCGGAGGTGATGGGCACCTTCCTGCTCGTGCTCGTGGCAGCGGGCGCGGGGATGATGAACGCCGCCTTCGGCGACCCGATCTCGCGCGCCGCGGCAGTCGTCGCACCCGGCCTCATGGTCATGGCCATGATCTTCTTCATGGGCCGCGTGTCGGGTGCGCACTTCAATCCCGCGGTGAGCATCGCCTTTGCGCTCCGCGGTGACTTCCCGTGGCATCGGGTGCCCGGCTACATCGTCGCCCAGTTCATCGGCGCCGTGCTGGCCGTGCTCTTCCTCCAGGCTGTCGTCGGGGTGTCCGCATCCAACGGCGCGACGTACCCGGCGCAGTCCGCGACCCACGTGGCGGCGTTCCTCATGGAGGTGGTCCTCACCTTCGGGCTCGTGAGCGTGGTCCTCGGCACCGCCTCCGGCGCGCAGAACGTCGGCATCATCGGCGCCCTCGGTGTCGGTGGCTACATCGCCCTCGCTGGCCTATGGGCGAGCCCGCTGTCGGGTGCGTCGATGAATCCCATCCGTTCCCTGGCACCTGATCTCGTGGCCAACGACTTCACCGCCTACTGGGTCTACCTCGCAGGGCCACTGCTCGGCGCTCTCCTTGCCGTGGGCGCGGCGCTGGTGCTGCGTGGTTACGGTGGTGGGAAGTCCGGGTCGCAGGCGGCCCAGGGGGTCTTGCTCACCAAGCCGGCGGATCCCCAGAAGCCCTAGCGGTCACAGCCGCCCAAACATGGCGATGTCCTCTTCAAAGAGGGTGATGTCGACATCCGACACCGTCCGCCTGGTCTGGGCGATCGCGCGCAGGTAGTCCTCCGTCGACGCACCGACCGGCCCGCCGACCTCGCCGCTGCTCATCTCCCGCTCGAAGGAGACCTGGGCCGCCGAGCGCGACGCGAATTCGATGTCTGCGGGAGTGAAGTGCTCCGACGCGGCCACCAGGGCATCGATATCGATGTCCGCACGCGAGGACTGGGAGACGAAGGACTGCCAGATGGCGGCGCGGGCTGTGTCGTCGGGCGGCCCGATGGGGATCACGTAGTCGAAGCGACCGGGCCGCATGAAGGCCTGGTCGAGGGACCGCACCGAATTCGTCGCGCAGACGAGCAAGCGCGTGTCGCGCTGCCGGAAGGCAGGGATGATCTTGAGCAGCTCATTGGTCACTCCGTGCGCCGGGCTCTTGCCGACACCCTCGCGAGTAGACGCGATCTCCTCGACCTCGTCGATGAAGACCAGCACTCGCTCGAGGTCATCGATCTGGGCGAAGGTGTCGTGCAGCGCCTGCGCCAGGCCGGCCGGCTCCGTGGTGAGTCGGGAGGGGAAGATCTCCACGAAAGGCCACGACAGCCTCGAGGCGATCGCCCTGGCGAAGGTCGTCTTGCCGGTGCCGGGGGGCCCGAAGAGGACGATGGCGTGGGGCGGAGCCACCCCGTGTGCCGCTGCTCGCTCGGGGTTGCTCAGCGGCATGACGACGCGCTTGTCGATGATGTCCTTCTCATCGTGCATCCCGGCAAGGCGCTGCCACAGATCGCGTGCCAGCACGCGCCCGCCGAGGGAGTTCAAGGTCGTGGCCTCACCCGGGGTCAGGGCCTCGCGCTTCTCCCAGTAGGCGGCCGTGTCCTGGCGCACGTACCCGGCACGGGCAAGGCCCTCGGACATCGGCTCCTCCTGCGCGAGCAGGTAGGAGATGGTCGCCACACCCGAGTGGACCAACTGTGCCTCGAGATGGTCGAGGAGCGCGGACGGCATGCCTTCGCCGCGATGGTCGGGGTCCACGGCGATGCGCATGATCCAGGCGCGCGACTCAGCCACGTTGGCCAGGGCCGCTCCCACGACGATGTTTTGGTGCACGGCCACCACCGCGGTCCCGCCGGCACGCAGGGCCGCGATGCACTCGGCGATGGAAAAGACAGAGGCCATCCCAGGAGTGACTTCCCACAGGTGCACGACAGGCTCGAGGTCGCCGTCCTGGAAGTTACGCACGAGGAAGGTCATGGGGGAGGCCTTTCAGTCGGGCGCGCATGCACCGTGGGCGCAGCCTAGGCACAAATACCGATGGGCGCTCGTCCAGGCAGCCGGGTAGCGTGCGCCCATCATGCGCATCATCTGCCAGCAGCTGACGCCGACCGTCGGCGATGAAGCGGCCAACCATGGGGCGACGATCACTGCGGTCAATGACGCGATCGCTCTCGGTGCTGACCTCATCGTCCTGCCGGAGCTGTGCACCAGCGGCTACGTCTTCGCCGACCAAGCCGAGGTCGAGGCATCAGCCCTGGCGATCGACGCTTCCGTCATCGAGCGTTGGCGCGAGGCGCTGCAGGGCACCGACGCCGTGCTCGTGGCCGGCATCCCACTGCGGGAGTCCGACGCGATCTCCAATGCGGCGCTCATGCTCGATGCCGACGGCGTGCTCGCGGCCTACCGCAAGGTGCACCTATGGGGCGAGGAGCGGCGCTGGTTCCACGAGGGGAGTGAGCCGCCACCGGTCGTGGACACGCGTCAGGGGCGCATCGCCATGATGGTCTGCTTCGACCTGGAGTTCCCCGAGATGGTGCGCGGTGCCTTCCTCCAGAGGGCCGAGATCATCGCTGTGCCGACCAATTGGCCCGCCGCCGATGTCCCGGAGGGGGAGCGCCAACCCGAGCTCCATGACGCCATGTCGTCGGCGAGGCTGAGCCGGGTCTTCATCGCGTGCTGCGACAGGGGCGGGAGCGAGCGCGGAGTCGACTTCGCGGGCGCGAGCGCCATCATCGGGCCGGACGGTTGGCTCCGCGCCGGCAGCGAGAGCCCGGACGCGACCATCATCCAGGCTGATGTCGACCTCAGCGAGGCCCGCGACAAGTCGACGGGTGCGAGCAACAACGTGCGCTCCGACCGCCGACCCGATGTCTACGGCGCGACACCGCTACTGCCGTAGGCCTTCGCCGGAGGCGGACGTGTAGCGTCCCCTCAGTGTCCGAACTCTCGTCGCCACCCCGCTCGTCAACCAGAC
>JAULZJ010000384.1:0-20212 GCA_032117435.1 Candidatus Nanopelagicales bacterium
CTCACCAACAATCCGGCGAAGCGGGCCGGTCTCGAGGGCTATGGCCTCTCGATCGCCGAGCGGGTCCCGCTCGTCATCACGCCCAATGAGCACAATGCCCGCTATCTCGCGACCAAGGTCGAGCGCATGGGACATGACTCACTGGGCGCCACGGTGGGAGCGCCCGAGGACGGGAGGACGGCATGAGCGGCACAGGCGCGGCGCAGGTGAGCGTGGAGGGCGCGCGCGGGATGCGCGTGGACATCGTCGCCGCCTCGTGGCACGAGCGCGTGATGTCAGGGCTCATCGCGGGCGCCGAGTCCGTGCTGGGCGACGCCGGCTGCGATGTGCGCCTCGTGCGCGTGCCGGGCGCGTTCGAGCTGCCCGTGGTCGCCGCGGCCTGCGCGCGATCCGGCGCGGAGGCCGTCGTCGCCCTCGGAGTCGTCATTCGCGGCGGCACACCGCACTTCGAGTTCGTCTGCGATGCGGCCACCTCCGGGCTCACGCGCGTCGCCCTCGACACCGGCGTGCCCGTGGGATTCGGCGTGCTCACCTGCGATGACGAGGAGCAGGCACTCGATCGCGCCGGGCTCGAGGGTTCCCGTGAGGACAAGGGGCGCGAGGCCGCGGAGGCAGCCGTCGCCACGGCTCTGCTGCTGCGCCAGGTGCGCACGCCCTAGGCTGACTTCCGTGAAGACCTTCGACGCTCTCTACGCCGAGCTCCAGCAGAAGGCGGCCTTCCCCGAGGACGGCGGCAATACCCGCCGCTTGCTCGACGAGGGTGTGCATGCGATCGGCAAGAAGGTTGTCGAGGAGGCTGCCGAGGCGTGGATGGCCGCCGAGCACGAGGGCTCGGAGCGCGCTGCCGAGGAAATCGCGCAGCTGCTCTACCACGCGCAGGTGCTCATGATCGCCTCCGGCGTCTCGCTCCACGATGTCTACGAGCGGCTCTGACATGCTGCGCGTCGCCCTGCCCAACAAGGGCCAACTCGCCGACCCGGCCCGCGAGATGCTGCGCGAGGCCGGCTACCTCAGGTCGTCGGGCCTGCGTGATCTCGTCGTGCAGGATCCGGACAACGACGTCGAGTTCTTCTTCCTGCGGCCCAAGGACATCGCCATCTACGTCGGGGAGGGCACCCTCGACGTCGGCATCACCGGCCGCGACATGCTGCTCGACTCCGGTGCCGATGCCGAGGAGCTGACCCAGCTCGGCTTCGGCGGATCCACCTTCCGGCTCGCCGCGCCGCCCGGCATCGCCACGCGGATCGAGGACCTCGCGGGCCATCGGATCGCCACCTCCTACCCGGGCGTCCTGGGATCGTTCCTCGCCGAGCACGGCATCGATGCGCGCATCGTCCGGCTCGATGGCGCGGTGGAGAACGCCGTGCGCCTCGGGGTGGCGGATGCGGTGGCGGATGTCGTCGCCACGGGCACCACGCTGCGCCAGGCCGGTCTCGAGACCCTGGGCGATCCCATCCTGGTGAGCGAAGCGCTGGTCGTGCGCCGCCGCGGCGCTCCCGCCGACGTGAGCGTGGATACCTTCGTCCGCCGACTGCACGGCGTCATGGTCGCGCGCTCCTATGTGCTGGTGGACTATGACATCCGCGTCGAGCAGGTCGATGCTGCCTGCGCTGTCACGCCGGGCTTCGAGTCGCCCACCATCTCCTCGCTGCACGATCCCGCGTGGGTCGCCGTCCGTGCGATGGTGCCGCGTCGCGATGTCCACCGGGTCATGGATGAGCTCTACGACCTGGGCGCGCGCGGAATCCTCGTGACAGCGATCCACGCCAGCCGACTGTGAGCCAGGGCGAGGGCCGGCACATCGAGGTGCCGGGCCGCTTCGCGGGCGACGACGGCGCCGCGGATCCCCGATGGACCGCTTCGTACGCCGACCCGCGCGCGGTGGAGCGACTGCTGCATGACGGCGTACGCCTGCTCGTGCCCATCGTCGCCGTGCTCGATGAGGCTGACGAGGAGACCGGTGCGGACAAGTCCAGCCACATGGCCAGCGTGAGCCTGGTCCAGGCCGACGGACGTCGTGGCATGCTCGCCTTCACGTGCATCGAGGCAATGGCACGATGGGATCCGGCCGCGCGGCCGGTGCCCGTGACCGCGCAGGAGGTGGCCGCCGCCGCGGTGCAGGAGGGGGCGAACGGCGTGCTTGTCGACGTCGCTGGGCCCGTCCGCTTCGCGATCGACGGCGAGCTGCTCGCCGCCCTCGCCCGCGGTGCTAGCCCCGAGCGGTGAGGCCCTCCCCGGGACCCTGGCCCGGGGGATCCGGGATGGGCGAGGCCTCGCGGAAGGCCCGCTGGAGCGTGGCGAGCCCATCCCGCAGGGGAGCGGCGTGCTGGGAGCCGAGATCGGGTGCGGCCGCCGTGATGAGTCCGGCGAGGGCGTTGATGAGGATGCGCGCCTCGGCGAGGTCGACCTCCGCGGCAGCGTCGTGACTGTCACCGAGCCCGCAGCGGATCGCGGCCGCGGTCATGAGGTGCACGGCCAGGGTCGAGACGACCTCGACCGCAGGCACCTCGGCAAGGTCGCGAGCGGCATCGGCATCGGGGGCATCGGTCACCGGGGCAGCCTGCCAGGAGGCGGGCTGCCGGGGCCACTGGGCGGGCGGATGCCTCGCGACTGGTAGCCTGTCCCACGATCGGCTGCCTAGAGCAGCCCGCGAAGTGGAACTCGGTTCCCACCTGCCGCCCCCGGGTGTCAGGTCTCGACAGCCCGGTGATCGGGCCTGTTGTGCCGAGCCCTCGCGTCGAGGGCCATCCTCGAGTTCATCGCCGATGACGGTCATCGGCGTCTGACGTCGAGGAGGCGCCATCAGCGTCGAGCCCCGGATCAACGACCGGATCCGCGTCCCGGAGGTGCGACTCGTCGGGCCCCAGGGTGAGCAGGTCGGCATCGTCCGTATCGAGGATGCCCTCCGCCTAGCCCAGGAGTCCGATCTCGATCTCGTCGAGGTCGCCCCCATGGCCAAGCCGCCCGTGTGCAAGCTCATGGACTACGGCAAGTTCAAGTACGAAGCCGCAGTCAAGCTCCGCGAGGCGCGCAAGAACCAGGCGCACACCGTCATCAAGGAGATGAAGCTCCGCCCCAAGATCGACCAGCACGACTACGACACCAAGAAGGGTCATGTCGTGAGGTTCCTGAAGGCGGGCGACAAGGTGAAGATCACGATCATGTTCCGCGGTCGTGAGCAGTCCCGTCCCGAGCTCGGGTTGAGGCTGCTGGCGAAACTCGCGGAGGATGTGGAGGATCTCGGATTCGTCGAGGCGACCCCCAAGCAGGACGGTCGCAACATGATCATGGTGCTCGCGCCGCACCGGACCAAGACGGCCCAGCCACGGGTCGCCGATCCTGCCACCGAGGCCGTCGTCGCCGACGCCTGAGCACGACCCCCACACCTGGGGCCGCCCTACCGAGAGGACAGCAATGCCGAAGCAGAAGACCCACAGCGGTGCCAAGAAGCGATTCAAGGTGACCGGCTCGGGCAAGATCACGCACGAGCAGGCCAATCGGCGCCACCTCATGGAGGGCAAGTCCAGTCGCCGCACCCGTCGCCTCATGGCCGACGAGACCGTCAAGCCCGCTGACGTCAAGAAGGTCAAGCGCCTTCTCGGCAAGTGACCCGCACACCTTCGAAGGAGATCCGACATGGCACGCGTGAAGAGAGCAGTCAACGCTCACAAGAAGCGCCGTGAGGTCCTGGAGCAGGCGAGCGGATACCGCGGCCAGCGCTCTCGCCTCTATCGCAAGGCCAAGGAGCAGGTCACTCACTCGCTCGTCTACGCCTACAACGATCGCAAGGACCGCAAGGGCGACTTCCGCCGTCTGTGGATCCAGCGCATCAATGCTGCCGTGCGTGCACGCGGCATGACGTACAACCGCTTCATCCAGGGGCTCAAGGCGGCCGACGTCCAGGTCGACCGCCGCATGCTGGCGGAGATCGCCGTGAGCGACCCGACCGCTTTCGACGCACTGGTGGAGCTTGCGCGTACGTCGCTCCCCGCATCGGCGGCCTGATCGCTCGATGACGGCCGATCTGACGTCGACGCGCTCTGCTCGCGTCACCGAGATCCGCCACCTGCACGACCGAAGGCACCGCGCTGAGCGCGGTGCCTTCGTCGTCGAGGGTCCGCAGGCCGTGCGGGAGGCGCTGCGCTCCGGGGTCCTCGAGCTCTACCTCACCCAGGCCGCCGCCGAGCGCTACCCCGAGTTCGTCGAGCAGGCACGCGATGCCGGGGCGCGGGTAGCCCTCGCCACCGAAGAGGTCCTTGTGGCCATGTCGGAATCGAGCCATCCGCAGGGGGTTGTTGCGGTCTGCCCGCTTGTGACCAGGGCCCTGCAGACGGTTATGGCCTCGCTGGCCTCGCCAGCACCCCTCCTCGTCGTGCTCGACCGCGTATCCGATCCCGGCAACGCCGGCACGATCATCCGCACTGCCGACGCGTTGGGCGCGGACGCCGTCGTACTCACCGAGGGCTCGGTCGATCCGCACAACGGCAAATGCGTGCGCTCGACAGCCGGATCGATATTCCACGTGCCGATCAGTGCGGACGTTCCGGCCGTCGACGTCCCAAGGCTCCTAGCCAACGCCGGGATGTCCCTCGTCGCCGCCGACGTCCACGCCGACGCCTCCCTCGACGATGCGGCGGACCTCCTGCGAGGGCCGATCGCCTGGGTCTTCGGGAGCGAGGCGCACGGGGTTGATCCCGCGTGGCTGGAGTCGACCGCGGCCACACTGAGGATCCCGATGTCCGGGGGCGCAGAGAGCCTCAACCTCGCAGCGTCCGCTGCCATCTGTCTCTACGCGACATCGCGCGCCCGCGTCGGTCGCTAGGCGCCCGTCGCACAACGCGGGTTCCGCCTAGCCGCTCGCAATCGTGTGTCATGCTCCCGCGATGGACGTCCTGAACGCGATCAGCACGTGGCCCGTCGGCGTGCGACTCCTCTTGTCCATCGCCGTGACGGTGGGCATCACGCTCGCTTTCGTCCGTCTATTCCACTCCCGCGCCGTGGCGATGAGCGCTGAGCCGCCCCCGCCTTCACCGGGGATGCCAGCCCCGGGCCAGACGATCAGCCTCGCCGAGCGCGTCGTCGCCGTGGCCCTCTTCGGGTTTGTCTTCCTGACGGCGTTCACCATAGGCCAGTTCTGGTCCAAGGCCCAGGACGCCGATGAGGCCGTACGTGGCGAGGCCATGGCGTTCTCGCGGACCATGGTGCTCGTCAAGGGCTTGCCGGAGGGCGCTGCTCGCGACGCGGTCGTCGTGGCCTTCGAGGAGTACCTCGACGACGTCATTGGTGTGCAGTGGCCCCTACTCGAGGTGGGCGATGCCGACGCAGCCGACGCGGAGCATGCGAAGGCGGGCGAGCGACTGTTCGTCTCCTTGATGGTGTCCGGCATCGATACCGGCAATCCCGACCTGGCTGACGAGATCTTCGCTTCCGCCGAGACGATGGTGTCGCAGGGAGCATCCCGCATCAGCGCGTTGCCGAGGTCGGGCGCTACTGGAGTAATCATCCTCATTGCCTTCCTGGGAATAGTCACGCTCGTGCTCATCGCTGCGTTCTTCACCGCGCGGCTGCCGATGCACCTGCTCCTCATGGGCGTTGCTGCCGGAGTCGTCGGAATACTGCTGTTCATGGTGGTCGAGACCAGCAATCCGTTCGACGGCGCTGCCAACATTCCCCCGGTCTTGACCAACCTCGTCCCGTGAGAAACCCCGCCTGCGAAGGAACTAGGTCCTTCCCAGAGGGGTCCTTTCGCCAACCGGGACCCTGACGCGCGGCCACACACTGGGGATGTCGGATTACGGAAGGAATGCCATGGCGCGCCATCATCGAGTTGCAGTCCAACTCGTACGTCGATGCGCTCTACAACAGCCACCTCGACGACAACAATCGCCTCAATCACGAGGGCGGCTGGGTCGTGGGCTCCGAGCGCACGTGGCACTCGGTCTGGCATACCGGCGACGAGCCGCGCTACTGCCTCATCACCTCCTACGAATCTGGACCCGATCTCGAGAAGTGGATCTTCGAGAACGACGCGGTCACGGATGTGGTCGTACCCGAGCTCGATCCGGACTTCGCGGCGGAGCAGGAGGCTCAGGCCCAGGCACGGCGGGAGGCGCGCACCGCCCGGTACGGCTACGAGCCCACGACGGTGATGTCGGAGGCGTGAGGAGCGCCCCGATCGTCGCCGCGTCGTGACGCAGGCGACACCCGCGCGCCCTCCGCGCCGATCCGAGGGCGATGGGGGAGAATAGGGGAGCCTAAGTTGGCCGGCCGCGGAAGCGGCCACGCGAAAGAGGTGTCGCATGAGTTACGTCAAGTTGCCCGAGCTCGAGGAGACCGGTTACGTCGTCCTGGAGTCCTACGACCAGTCGCAGGATCCCCAGGAGTGGCTGGATATCGAGTTCGTCGACTGGAAGTCCTCCGGCGAGACCCGCTTCTCCCCGCTCGCCTCGGCGTACGGCGACTTGGAGTGCAACGGCTTCTGGCACCACGACCCGCCCAAGACCGATAAGGACGGCGTGTGGGTGGACGCCAACGTCGCCCGCGCCCCCCGCCTGAAGGCGCGTGCCGAGGAGCCCGGCGCCAACATTGGCCGCTGCCGCGTCATCGAGCTCCAGCCCAATGAGTACGTCGACTGCATCTGGAATCTCCATCAGGACGACAACAACCGGCTGAATCCCGAGGGCACCGGCTGGATCGTGCGCGGCTTCTTCAATCTCACGGACAATCCAGACTCCTACATGATCCTGCGTGAGGACAAGGACGACCCTGCGACGGAGACGCGCATCCCGCTGCCTGCGGGCACGCAGGTGATCATCGACACGCAGCGGCTGTGGCATGCCGTGTGGCACAACGGTGACGCGCCGCGCTACTGCCTGATCACCTCATGGGAGTCCGGCCCCGAACTGGCGGAGTACATCCGCGCTCGTAGCCCGCTCAGCAAGGTGGAGAGCGCGTCACTGGACCCGGCCGTCATCGCGGGAGCCCAGGAGACCGTGACCCGCCGTCGGGCGGAGCGAGAGGCCAAGTCCGGCGCCATGGTCGACGTGATGAGCGAGGCCTGAGGCGGTTTCGCCCGTAGAGCCCTCCGCAGGTAGCGTGGAGGGCACCACGTCCCGCGGCCCCCGCGGGCGACCCAGGAAGGTGATCGTGACCTCCGCTGCCCCCGCGACGGTGTCCGAAGACGACGTCCTCGACGCCCTCGAGGCCGAGGCCATCCACGTGTACCGCGAGGTGGCGGGTGCCTTCCGTCGCCCCGTGCTGCTCTACTCCATCGGCAAGGACTCCTCAGTCCTCCTGCACCTCGCGCGCAAGGCCTTCGCGCCCGCGCCGATCCCCTTCAAGGTCATGCACATCGACACCACCTGGAAGTTCCGGGAGATGATCGAGTTCCGCGAGCGCATGCGCCAGGAGCTCAACCTCGACCTCAAGGTGCAGACCAATCTCGAGGCGGTCGCCGAGGGCGTGACCCCGTTCACCCACGGAACCCATGAGTACACCCGGATCATGAAGACGGTCGCCCTGCGCCAGGGCCTCGATGAGTTGCAGGCCGACTGCGCGATCGGCGGCGCCCGACGCGATGAGGAGAAGTCGCGTGCCAAGGAGCGCATCTTCTCCCTGCGTGAGCCGGGACACCGCTGGGATCCACGCAAGCAGCGCCCGGAGTTCTGGCGCACTGCCAACACCATGCTGACCGAGGGCCAGACGATGCGGGCGTTCCCCATCAGCAACTGGACGGAGTTCGACATCTGGCGCTACATCCGGCGTGAGCAGATCCCGATCCCCGACCTCTACTTCGCGCGCCCGCGTCCGGTCGTGCAGCGCGAGGGCACCTGGATCATGGTCGACGACGATCGCATCCCGCTTCGCGAGGGGGAGGCGCCGGAGATCCGATCCGTGCGCTTCCGCACCCTCGGCTGCTACCCGCTCTCGGGCGCTGTCGAATCCACGGCCGCGGATCTCGACACCCTGATTGCGGAGATGCTCGAGAGCAACGTCTCCGAGCGTGCCGGTCGCCTCATCGATGGTGAGGGTTCCGGGTCCATGGAGGCCAAGAAGGCGGAGGGCTACTTCTGATGACTGCCCTACTCGAGCGCTCATCCGGCATCGACGTCACGCCTGTGGTGCGCCTAGTCACCTGCGGGTCGGTGGACGACGGCAAGTCGACTCTCATCGGCCGCCTCCTCGCGGAGACCGGCTCGATCCCCGAGGATCAGCTGGAGTACGCGAGGCAGACGCGGCGCGGCGGATCCACGATCCCCGTCGGCGACATCGACTTCTCCCTCCTCACCGACGGGCTCGAGGCCGAGCGCGAGCAGGGAATCACCATCGACGTGGCCTACCGCCACATGTACCTCCCCAGCGGGCGCCGCGTCATCATCGCCGACGCTCCCGGCCACGAGCAGTACACCCGCAATATGGCCGTGGCCGCGTCCAATGCCGACGTCGCAGTCCTGCTCGTGGATGCCGCTCGCGGCGTGCGTCCCCAGACCTTCCGCCACCTCACCGTGTGCGCTCTCATGGGCGTCACCAGCATCATCATCGCCATCAACAAGATGGATCTCGTCGGCTACGAGCATGCGACCTTCGAGGAGATTTCCGGGCAGGTCAAGGCGGCTGCCGCCCGGCTGGGCATCGACGAGGTCGCGACGATCCCGGTGAGCGCCGTGGCCGGCGACAACGTCACTGCGCCGACGACGCACATGTCCTGGTGGCATGGGCCTTCGCTGCTCAGAGCGCTGCAGGACTGGGCCCCGCCGGTGAACGACTCGACCACGGCCTTCCGGCTTCCGGTGCAGTTCATCTCGCGCGCCGAAGGCAACTTCCGTGGCTACGCCGGCACCATCGCCGCTGGGCGGGTGCGTCCTGGAGACAAGGTCGTCGTCGCCGACTCCGGCCAGACTGCCGTGATCGCGCGCATCGTCGGCTTCCACGGCGATATGGCCGAGGCATCGGCCGGGGACGCGGTGACCGTGACCCTCGATCGCGAGGTCGACGTCACCCGCGGCGATCTCCTCGCGGCTGACGGCACGACGGCAACGGGGGAGACGGCCTGGCCGCAGCCCGCGGACCGCTTCGCCGCCGACGTCGTGTGGGTGGGCGAGGAAGCCCTCATGCACGGACGCTCCTACCTCCTCGCGGTCGGCCCCCGCACCGTGCCCGCCACCGTGACCGTCGTGCGCCATCGCCTCGACGTTGTGTCGGGGCAGAAGCTCGCCGCACGCGTGCTCGATATGAACGACATCGGTCGTGTCGAGATCGCCACCGATGTCCCGATCCCCATGGACATGTACTCCGAGTGCCGAGACACCGGTGGATTCCTTCTCGTCGACCGGGTCTCCGCGGACACCGTCGCGGCCGGCATGGTCACCCACGCACTGCGTCGTTCACTCAACGTCGTCCCGCACTCCTACGAGGTCAACCGCGATGCACGTGCGCGGCTCAAGCACCAGACGCCCCGCGTCGTGTGGCTGACCGGACTCTCGGGCTCCGGCAAGTCCACCGTCGCCGATGCGCTGGAGCGGCGACTCTTCGCCCTCGGCATGCACACCTTCGTCCTCGACGGCGACAACGTCCGCACCGGTATCAACAAGGACCTCGGCTTCACCCCCGAGGACCGCGCCGAGAACGTCCGCCGCGTGGCGGAGGCCGCCAAACTCATGCTCGAGGCCGGCCTCGTCGTCATCGTCGCGCTCATTTCGCCCTTCCGCGCCGATCGGCGTGCCGCGCGCGAGATCTTCGACGACGGCGACTTCCTCGAGGTTTTCGTCGACACCCCTGTGGAGATGTGCGCGACTCGCGATCCCAAGGGCCTCTACGCCAAGGCGCAGTTGGGCACACTTCCCAACATGACCGGCATCGGCCAGGACTACGAGGCTCCTGAGCACGCAGACGTGCATCTCGACGGGACAGCGTCGGTCGATGACAACGTCGAAATCCTGGTGCGCCGCCTCGTGGGCGAGTAGATGTCGGCACCCAACAACCCCTTCGACCCCGTCGCCGTCTCCTCACTCGAGCCCGCCGCCGTCGACGCGATGGTCGACGCCGCGCTCACGGCCGTTGCCGAGGCCGGTGATCTCGACGCACTCAAGGCCGTGCGGCTCGCGCATGCGGGGGATCGCTCACCCCTGGCCCTCGCCAATCGCGAGATCGCAGCCCTGCCGCCCGCAGCCAAGGCCGATGCTGGCAAGCGCATGGGCAGTGCTCGTCAAGCGGTGAAAGAGGCCCTCGATACCCGACTCGCCGAGCTCGAGTCCGAGCGTGACGCACGGGTGCTCACCGAGGAGTCGGTCGACGTCACGCTGCCGACGGCCCGGCACGCCCTGGGTGCCCGCCATCCGCTCACGACTCTCATGGAGCGGATGGCAGAGGTCTTCATCGCCATGGGATATGAGGTGGCTGAGGGCCCGGAAGCCGAGGCGGAGTGGTTCAACTTCGATGCCCTCAACGTCCCACCCGACCATCCTGCGCGCACGATGCAGGACACCTTCTTCGTCGGCAGCGAGCGCAGCGGCGTGGTGCTGCGCACCCAGACATCGCCGATCCAGTTGCGCGCCATGCTCGAACGGGAACTGCCGATCTACGTCGTCGCTCCGGGACGGGTCTTCCGCACCGATGAGCTCGACGCCACCCACACGCCCGTCTTCCACCAGATCGAGGGTCTGGCGATCGATGAAGGCATCACGATGGCCGACCTCAAGGGGACCCTGGAGCACCTCGCCGCGGCGATGTTCGGCGCCGGCATCCAGATCAGACTGCGTCCCTCCTACTTCCCCTTCACCGAGCCCAGTGCCGAACTCGACCTGCAGTGCTTCGTCTGCCTTGGCGACTCCGTGGGGAATCCGGAGGCACCGTGCCGCACGTGCTCGAGTGAAGGCTGGATCGAGTGGGGAGGCTGCGGCATGGTCAACCCCCGCGTCCTGCGCGCCGCGGGCATCGACACCGACCGCTACTCCGGCTTCGCCTTCGGCATGGGAGTCGAGCGCACCCTGATGTTCCGCCACGGTGTGACCGACATGCGCGACATGGTCGAGGGCGACGTGCGCTTCACGCGGGCCTTCGGGGTGGAGGTCTGATGCGCATTCCCATGGAGTGGCTGCGCGAGTTGGTGGACCTTCCCCCCGATGTCGATGCGCGCGCGGTGGCAGAGCGTCTCATCGCGGCTGGGCTCGAGGTGGAGTCCGTCGAGGTCGCGGGTGGCGGCCTGACCGGTCCGCTCGTCGTGGGCCGCGTGGAGGCCATCGACGAACTGACCGACTTCAAGAAGCCCATCCGCTGGTGCCAGGTCGATGTCGGCGCGGAGCACGGGGGAGTGCGCGGAATCGTGTGCGGCGCCCGCAATTTCGCCGTGGGCGACCTGGTCGTGGTGGCACTTCCCGGAGCTGTGCTCCCCGGTGGATTCGCGATCGCGTCACGACAGACCTACGGCCACGTCTCCGACGGCATGATCTGCTCGCAGCGCGAGCTCGGCCTCGGCGATGACCACGATGGGATCATGGTCCTTCCGACCGGGGAGATCGGTGTCGACGCTGCGGCGGTCCTCGGTCTCGGTGAGGAGATCCTCGACATCGCTGTCACGCCCGATCGCGGCTATGCGCTGTCGATGCGTGGAGTCGCGCGCGAGGTGGCCATCGCCTTCGGCCTGACCTTCGACGATCCCGGGCAGCGGCTGGTCGACCTGCCGGCGCCGTCGCCGGATGTCACTCCCTGGCCCTGCTCGGTCGACGACCCCGCCATGTGCGATCTCTTCACCGTGCGACGGATCGTGGGCTTCGACCCGTCGGCTCCCTCTCCGGACTGGATGAAGCGCCGCCTGGTCGCCGCGGGCATGCGGCCGGTGTCCCTCGCCGTGGATGTCACCAATTACGTCATGCTCGAGTTGGGTCAGCCGCTCCACGCCTTCGACGCCGCCAAGCTGCGCGGGGTAATCCGTGGCGGCAGGGCATCCGCGGGCGACACCCTCGAGACACTCGATCACGTCGTGCGCACTCTCGATCCCGACGATGTCGTCATCCGAGACGATTCAGGCGTGATCGGCCTGGCGGGCACCATGGGCGGATTGCACACCGAGATCGACGCCGATTCTTCGGACATCGCACTCGAGGCCGCGCGTTTCGTGCCCGAGTCGGTGGCGCGCACGGCACGCCGGCATCGCCTGAGCTCCGAGGCGTCACGTCGATTCGAGCGCGGGGTCGATCGCGTCCTTGCCCCCTACGCCTCCGCCCGCGCGGCCGCGCTGCTCCTCGAGTACGGCGGCGGCACCTACGCCGGCATGACCGCATGGGAGTCGCCTTACAAAGCGATGACAATCGCCATGGAGGCGTCGCTGCCCGAGCGCACCGCGGGGATGTCGATCGATCGCTCGACCGTGATCGGCCGCCTCGAGCAGGTGGGCTGCGAGGTGTCCGGCGATGAGCGGCTCGTGGTCACCGTGCCGCCTTGGCGACCGGATCTCACGGACCCCGCGGATCTCGTGGAGGAGATCGTCCGTCTCATCGGTTATGACGCCATCCCGTCACGCCTGCCGCAGGCGCCCGCGGGGTATGGCCTCACGCTCGCGCAACGACTTCGCCGACGCGCCGGGATCGCACTCGCCGGGGCGGGCGTGATCGACGTCCTCTCGTATCCCTTCATGGGAGAGCAGGATCTCGATGGCCTGCTCATTGACACGAGCGACGTGCGCCGTCATGCTCCTCGACTCGCGAATCCCCTGTCCGAGGAGCAGCCGCTGCTGCGCACCACGCTGCTGCCGGGCCTGCTCGGCGCCCTGCGTCGCAATCTCTCCCGCGGGATCGACGACCTAGCGCTCGGTGAGATCGGGCGCGTTTTCGTGCAGCGCACGCACCAAGGTGCGGACGAGCCACTCCGGCCCGGGGTGGCAGGTCGCCCGACACAGGAGGAGATCGCCGCCCTCGAGGCGCTGCTCCCGGATCAGCCACATCACCTGGCCGTGGCCCTCGTCGGGGATCGTGACCTCGCGGGCTGGTGGGGCACGGGTCGCGCGGCCACCTGGGCGGATGCGGTCGAGATCGCCCGGACCGTCACGGCCGCCCTGGGCGCGCCAGTGGATGTGCGACAGGGCAGTGACGCACCCTTCCATCCCGGGCGCACCGCGGCCCTGGTCCTCGGCGACGATGTCGTGGGCTACGCGGGCGAGCTGCACCCGCGTGTCGTCGCGGCGTACTCACTGCCCCCGCGGACCTGCGCACTAGAGATCGATCTCGATGCCGTGATCGCTGCCGCAGACCCGGTGGCTGCCGCACCGGATGTGGTGACTCAGCCGGTCGCCAAGGAGGACGTCGCACTCGTCGTCGCCGATGACGTGCCGGTCGCGCAGGTATCTTCCGCGCTGCGTGCGGGTGCAGGGGAGTTGTGTGAGGACGTCCGGCTCTTCGATGTGTACGTCGGCCCGCAGGTGCCCGCAGGTCACCGATCCCTCGCCTTCGCGATGCGGTTCCGCGCCCCCGACCGCACGCTGTCCGCCGAGGAGATCGCAGCTGCCCGGCAGTCGGGGATCGCCGAGGCGCAGCGGCGCCACGGGGCCATCCTCCGCGGGGCCTAGGCGGCGGACCCGCGGACAAGGGGACCTCACCCACCACTCCCGTCACTATGCGTGTATGCGTATACTCCCGCCATGACCAAGACCGCGGCAGTAGCGGGGGCCTCGGGGTATGCCGGCGGGGAGCTCCTGCGCCTTCTCCTCGGGCATCCCTCCCTGGAGGTCGGAGTGGTCGCGGCGGCGAGCAAGGCCGGCCGGAAACTCGGCGAGGTCCATCCGCAGTTGCCGGCTCTCGCGGATCGACTGCTCGTGCCGGCGGATCCCGATGCCCTGGCCGCAGCAGATGTGGTCTTCCTCGCTCTGCCGCACGGTGAGTCCGCGGCCATCGCCCGATCGCTGCCACCAGGGCAGCTCGTCGTGGATCTCGGTGCTGACTTCCGGCTCGCGGATGAGTCGGCATGGCGTGCCTTCTACAACGACTCCTACGCCGGGCACTGGGTGTACGGCCTGCCGGAGTTGGTCGACGCACGCAGTCAGATCGCGGAAGCGGTGCGCGTGGCCAACCCCGGCTGCTATCCCACCGCGGTCGCACTCGCTATCGCACCTCTGCTCGCGGAGGGCCTGATCGACACCACCGTGAGCGTGGTCGCCGCATCGGGCACCTCGGGAGCCGGGCGCAGCCCCAGCGAGACACTCCTGGCTTCACAGGTCATGGGATCCATGTCGGGCTACAAGGTCGGGGGAATGCATCAGCACACGCCCGAGATGGAGCAGGCGCTCACTCATGCCGCGGGCGAGCTGGTGCGTGTCTCGTTCACCCCGCTCCTGGCCCCGATGCCTCGCGGCATCCTGGCGGCATCCTCGGCCGATCTCGCCGAGGGGGTCACGACGGAGGACCTCCAGGAATGCCTCTACGCGGCGTACGCCGCCGAGCCCTTCGTCCACGTGCTCCCGCCCGGGACGTGGCCGCAGACATCCTCGACCCTCGGTAGCAACACCGTGCACCTGCAGGTGGCCGCGGATCCGCACGCGGGCCGCGCCGTCGTCATGTCGGCCCTGGACAACCTGGTCAAGGGTGCCGCCGGTCAGGCCCTGCAGAATGCCAACCTCATGCTCGGCCTGGAGGAGACTGCCGGCCTGTCCGACTCGGGAGTCGCACCATGAGCGTCACGGCACCGCAGGGCTTCCGTGCTGCCGGCGTGACCGCAGGGCTCAAGGCCAGTGGGCGCCCGGACCTCGCCCTCGTCGTCAATGACGGCCCGCTCCAGTCGGCCGCCGCCGTGTTCACCTCCAACAGATTCCCCGCCGCACCCGTGCTGTGGACGCGCCAGGTCGTCGCCGACGGCGAGATCCATGCCGTGGTGCTCAACTCCGGCGGGGCTAATGCCTGCACCGGTCCCGACGGGTTCGCCGACACGCACCGCACGGCCGAGCACGTGGCCGCAGTTCTCAGCGGACAGGGGAGTGAGGTCGGAGCCGGCGAGATTGCCGTGTGCTCGACGGGACTGATCGGCGAGCGCCTGCCCATGGATCTCCTGCTCGCCGGGGTCGATGCAGCCGCCGGGGAGCTTCACGCCGAGGGCGGACCCGATGCCGCGGTCGCGATCATGACGACCGACACCGTGCCCAAGGTGGCGGTGGCGCGTGGGCGCGGCTTCACGGTCGGGGGGATGGCCAAGGGCGCGGGGATGCTCGCCCCCGGTCTCGCCACCATGCTCGTCGTGGTGACGACGGATGCCGTGGCACACCCCGACACGCTCCAGGGCGCACTCGAGGCGGCGACGCGCGTCACCTTCGATCGCATCGACTCCGATGGCTGCATGTCCACGAATGACACCGTCATCGCGATGGCCAGCGGCGCCGCCATGGTGCAGCCCACGCCGGAGGAACTCACCGAGGCGATCACCGCCGTGTGCGCCGACCTTGCACTCCAGCTCGTCGGTGACGCCGAGGGAGCGAGCAAGGACATCGCGATCACGGTCTCGCATGCCGCATCGGAGGAGGACGCCGTCGAGGTCGCTCGCGCCATCGCGCGAAGCAATCTCCTCAAGTGCGCGATCCACGGCGAGGACCCCAACTGGGGCCGGGTGCTCTCCGCCATCGGCACCACCCGAGCCGAGTTCGCCCCGGAGCAGGTCGATGTCGCTATCAACGACGTCTGGGTGTGCCGAGGGGGTGCGGCGGGAGAGTCGCGGGATCTGGTCGACATGTCGGCGCGGACCGTGCTGATCACCATCGCGCTTTCTGCAGGGGATGCCCAGGCCACGATCTGGACCAACGACCTCACCGCGGACTACGTCCACGAGAATTCGGCGTACTCCACATGAGCGCCCGGGACAAGGCATCCGTGCTCGCCGAGGCGCTCCCGTGGCTCGAGCGCTTCCGCGGTGCGACTGTCGTGGTCAAGTACGGCGGCAATGCGATGACAGACGAGGGCCTGAAGCGCGCCTTCGCGGAGGACATCGTCTTCCTGCGCCTTGCGGGGCTGCGTCCCGTGGTCGTGCACGGGGGCGGTCCGCAGATCTCCGCCATGCTGGAGCGCGTCGGCATCGCGAGTGAATTCCGCGGTGGGCTGCGCGTCACCACGCCGGAGGCCATGGACGTCGTGCGCATGGTCCTCACGGGCCAGGTGCAGCGCGAGATCGTGACGCTCATCAACGCCCACGGACCCTTCGCCGTGGGGCTGTCCGGGGAGGATGCGCACCTCTTCCGTGCCGAGCGCCGTGGAGTCGTCATCGACGACGAGGCGATCGATCTCGGTCTGGTCGGCGATGTCGTCGAAGTGCGCCCGGACTTTGTCCTCGACCTGCTCGACGAAGGCCGCATCCCCGTCGTATCGACGGTCGCACCCGACGCCGCGGGCGTCGCGCACAATGTCAACGCCGATACAGCCGCGGCCGCGCTGGCAGTCGCGCTCGATGCCGAGAAGCTCGTCGTCCTCACCGATGTGCCGGGCCTGTACGCCGACTGGCCTGCCAGCACGGACGTCATCGCGGAGATCCGCGCCCATGCCCTGCGGGCGCTCCTGCCCACGCTCGAGTCGGGGATGGCGCCCAAGATGGAGGCGTGCCTGCGCGCCGTCGACGGCGGCGTGTCACGTGCCCACGTCATCGACGGCCGCGTGCCTCATGGGCTCCTCGTCGAGGTCTTCACCGACACGGGTGTGGGCACGATGGTCCTGCCGGACGAGGGTGCGCGATGACGTCGACCGATACCGCTACGGCGGATGCACAGCGTCGGTGGCGAGCGGCGCTCATGGACAACTACGGCACCCCGCCGATTGCGCTCGTGCGCGGCTCGGGCGCGCGCGTCTGGGATGTCGAGGGCCGGGAGTACGTCGACCTGCTCGCCGGCATCGCCGTCAATGCCCTCGGTCACGCCCATCCAGACGTGGTCGCAGCCATCACGTCGCAGGCACGCATGCTCGGGCACACGAGCAATCTGGCCATCACCCCCCCCGCGGTCGACCTCGCGGAACGGCTCGTCGCGCTGCTGGACCCGTCGGGGGCGCGCGGTGGCCGCGTTTTCTTCTGCAACTCCGGGGCAGAGGCCAATGAGGCCGCCTTCAAACTCGCGCGACGCACGGGACGCCCGCGCATCATCGTCGCGGAGCGCTCCTTCCACGGACGGACGATGGGCGCACTCGCGCTGACCGCGCAGCCGGCCAAGCAGGATCCCTTCCGGCCCCTGCCCGGGGACGTCCTCACAGTCCCGTTCGGCGATGCTGGAGCCTTACGCGACGTGGTCGGCGATGACACCGCGGCCGTCTTCCTCGAGCCCATCCAGGGCGAGGGGGGTGTGATTCCGGCACCCGCGGGATACCTCCGCACCGCGCGCGAGACATGCGACGCCCACGGAGCCCTGCTCATCCTCGACGAGGTGCAGACGGGAATTGGGCGCACGGGTCACTGGTTCGCGCACCAGGTGGACCGCGTGGAGCCCGATGCCGTCACCCTCGCCAAGGGCCTCGGCGGCGGACTGCCCATCGGGGCGCTCGTCGCATTCGGTCCTGCGGCTGGGCTGCTCGGGCCGGGCAGCCACGGCTCGACCTTCGGCGGCAATCCCGTGAGCTGCGCGGCCGCACTCGCCGTGCTCGATGTCATCGAGAGGGACGGTCTCCTCGAACGCGTCCGCATCGTCAGCGATCGGCTCACCCGCATCGTCGCGCAGTCGCCCATCGTGGACCACGTCCGCGGCAGCGGACTGCTCCTGGGTGCCGTGCTCACCCGTCCCGTGGCCGCGGACCTCGAAGCCAGCGCGCGCGCACACGGCCTGATCGTCAACGCCGTCGGGCCCGAGGTGATTCGCCTCGCACCGCCGCTCGTGCTCAGCGATGCCGATCTCGACGTCGTCGAGGAGCGCTGGCCCCTTGCCGTGGCAGGCATCGCATGACGGCACCACGCACCCAGGCGGCCCGGCGCACGCTCATCACCGAGCTACTCGCGCGCGATACGATCCATTCGCAGGCAGAGCTGCGGGCCGCCCTGGCCGAGCATGGCTTCGCGGTCACCCAGGCGACCCTGTCGCGCGACCTCCTCGAGCTGGGCGCCGTCAAGGTGCCCCACGCCGATGGGCGCAGTGTCTACGCCCTCCCCGCGGAGCGACCGACGGATCGACCGGAGGCTGCCGCGGACTCCGGACGATTGGCCCGGGCGCTGCATGAGCTGGCGGTTTCGGTGGAGTATGCGCTCAACATCGTCGTCGTGCGTACGCCGCCTGGAGGTGCGCAGTACCTCGCCTCGGCGTTCGACGGCGCGCAGTGGGGGTCCATCCTCGGCACCGTCGCGGGGGATGACACCGTGCTCATCGTGACGAGGGGTGCAGACGTCGGCGCCGATGTGGCCGAGACGGTGCTCGCCATGGCCGAGGGACGCGCAGGAGGAGTGCAGCGATGAGTGAGCCGACACGGCTGTGGGGCGGGCGATTCGCCTCGGGTCCCGCTGATGCGATGGCAGCATTGAGCGCCTCCGTGCACTTCGACTGGCGCCTCGCCCCGTACGACATCCGGCAGACCGCGGCACATGCCCGGGTGCTGCATCGTGCGGGCCTGCTCTCCGGGCCCGAGCTCACCGACGTGATCGGCGCGCTCGATGGCCTGGCTGCGGACGTCGCCTCGGGCGACTTCGTGCCCGGTCCGGACGATGAGGACGTGCACACCGCGATCGAGCGCGGCCTGCTCGAGCGCCTGGGGCCTCTCGGCGGCAAGCTGCGCGCGGGCCGCAGCCGCAACGATCAGGTCGCGACCGACTTCCGGCTCTACCTCCGTGACCAGGCGCGCGCCATCGCAGCCCAGGTCATCGCTCTCCAGGAGGCGCTGCTCGCCCAGGCAGAGGCTCACGTCGACACGATCGCCCCGGGCTTCACCCACCTCCAGCACGCGCAGCCGGTCTCCTTCGGCCATGAACTCGCCAAGCACGTGCACGCCCTGGCGCGGGACATTGATCGCCTCCGGGACTGGGATGAGCGATCGGCGCTGTCCCCGCTCGGCGCCGGCGCCCTCGCCGGGTCCTCGCTCGGGCTGGATCCCGAAACCGTGGCGCGCGAGCTCGGATTCCGTGGCGCCCTCGCGAACTCGATCGATGCAGTGAGCGATCGCGACTGGGTCGCGGAGTTTCTCTTCACCGCCGCGATGATCGGCGTGCACCTGTCTCGCATCGGCGAGGAAGTGGTGCTGTGGGCCTCGCGCGAGTTTTCCTGGGCCACCCTCGACGACGCGTGGTCGACCGGATCATCGATCATGCCGCAGAAGAAGAACCCCGACGTCGCCGAGCTCATCCGCGGGAAGTCGGGCCGGCTCATCGGCGACCTCACCGGCCTGATGGCCACGCTCAAGGGTCTGCCCTTTGCCTACAACCGGGACCTCCAGGAGGACAAGGAACCGGTATTCGATGCCGTCGATCAGCTCCTGCTCGTCCTGCCTGCAGTCACCGGGATGATCGCCACCCTGCGCTTCGACACCGTCCGCATCTCGATGTCGGCCCCCCAGGGCTACGCGCTCGCGACCGACATCGCCGAGTGGCTGGTGCGCCGGGGTGTTCCCTTCCGCGACGCCCACGAGATCGCCGGTGCCTGCGTGCGCGAGGCGGAGGAGCGCGGCGTCGAGCTATGGGAACTCGACGACGAGTCGTTCTCGGGCATCTCGGCCGAGCTCACCCCCGAGGTCCGGGACGTGCTCTCACTCGAAGGTTCCGTCTCGTCTCGGGCATCCTTCGGCGGCACCGCACCGGCACGTGTCCGCGAGCAGATCGCCGCAGTGCGAGAGGTCGTCTCAGTCGACTCCGACTGGGCGCGTGGGCTTGCTTGACTCGCTCCGGCCAGGGGCTCGTGCGTGGCGCGTGGCAGCTGCAGTATTCACCGTCGTGATCGGCATCGTGTCGACGCTGCCGCCGCGCGGCACCCCGGGCGTGGAGATCGCCGACCTCGGTGAGGTCGTCGCCACCATCGGTCATGCCGTCGCCTACGCACTACTGGGCCTGGCCTTCGGCATGGCCGTCTCGGCAGCAAGGTTGACGCGATCGCGCATGATCGCGATCGTCATCATCCTGGGGGGATACGGTGCACTGCTCGAAGTCCTGCAGGACGCGCTGGGTTCCCGGACCTTCCAAGCCAGCGATGTGCTGGCCAATGCAATCGGGGCGATCCTCGGCGTGCTCCTCGCCGTGGCCCTGCGGCGCGGGGGACCGACGGCGTAGGCAGGTCGCCCGCCCACGCTCACTC